>JAMPIW010000009.1 GCA_040183005.1 Gammaproteobacteria bacterium | reverse complement strand
GTAGTTGTCAAGCTAGTTGTCGCCTGAATGCTTGAATTTATGCTGCCTTTTTGAGTTCTAAATTTTCCTCCTTTGGATCGGTTTTTTCGGCGACTTGTTGATCGGGATTCAAGTGAACTACGCGGACTGGCCGCCAGTTTCGAGTAACGCCACTCCAACGCTCTGGATGCCTTTTCTTCGCTGCTTCATAGACGTCGACGCGCTTCTGTAGCAACGCGGTGTCCAGGCCCGCATGGCGCTCTGCGGGGGTCACGAATCTGATGGCACTGTGACGATGTTCATGGTTGTACCAATGAACAAATGTGCTGACCCACTGCCTGGCGGAAATGAGACTTTCAAACGGTCGGAAGGGATAGACTGGCCGGTATTTCAACGTCTTGAATAGCGACTCCGAAAAAGGATTGTCATTGCTGACCGCCGGGCGACTGAACGATGGCATCACGCCCAGCGCTTGCAGGGTGGCCAGCATCGTGGCGCCTTTCATCGGGCTGCCATTGTCAGAATGCAACACCACCTGATTCAGTGCGATGTTTTCCCGCTTGCAAATATCGCGCATAACTTCGCTTGCCAGGTCACTACTTTCTGCATCATAGATCTGCCAGCCAACGATTTTTCGGCTAAAAATATCCATGAACAAATACAGGTAAAAATAGATTCCCTTCACCTGCGTTGGCAGATAAGTGATGTCCCAGCTAAATAACGCATTGGGCGCCGTTGCACAGAGCGCACGCGGCTTGTGGCGCTGTTGCGCGGGTCGTTCTGCGCCACGATGCCTGAGCTGATGTGCTTCTCTCAGAGCGCGGTAAATGGTTGACTCAGAAGCGATATATTGCCCACGGTCGGCCAGCCGAGGAACGATTTGACCTGGCGGAAGATCCCCAAATTCGTCTGAATTCACGACTGCCAGCAGGCGCTCGCGTTCCGGCACACTGAGCTTGTTTTTGGGTGCCTGCAACCGCATGGGTCGCTGATCGCCGCGTAATGGGTCGAGCTGCCAGCGTTGCAAAGTGCGTTCGCTCGAGAGATCGCCGCACAGGCGCGATCCTGGTGCGCACCCGCAGCGGTGCTTCCGCCACCAGTGTCATGACTTGGCCGCGCTCTGCGAGGGAGGTCATTTGACCTCGTCCTCCCAGAGCGCGCGGAACTTTTTTTGCAGGATCAGCAAGGCTGCCGCCTCCGCCAATGCCTTCTCTTTGCGCACTAACTCACGCTTGAGTTTCTCATTTTCATCTTTCAATGTCCGAAATTCACGGATGCCTTGCACCGCTTTCACCTCGTTACAAAAAGCCGTTTTCCAGCTTGCCAGATGATGGGCAAATAAACCTTTTTCACGACACCACGCATGCAAGGTCTCGCCTGACAAGCCATGGGTTTCATGCAATGCCACCAGCTGCTCCTCCGCGCTCCAGTCCTGGGGCCGTTTTCTCTTTTGTCACCGATACACTGAGCTTGCCCATCGATTTCCTTATCATCCAATTCTTTAAAGTATGGAAACTAACGCTCAGGTATTCAGCCACCGACCGGACTGTCCGATCTCCACGAGAAAATACCTTGACCAATGCTTGTTCTATAAATGCCTCAGAATACGTTATTTTCATCGTCGCCTCTATTTTAGAAAATTAAAATTTAGAGGCGACGATGAAAATAACGTATTCTTTAAGTATGGAAACTAACGCTCAGGTCTTCCGCCACCGACCGGACTGTCCGATCTCCCACGAGGAAAAATACCTTGACCAGTGCTTGTTCTATAAATGCCTCAGAATACGTTATTTTCATCGTCGCCTCTATTTTAGAAAATTAAAATTTAGAGGCGACAACTAGCCTGACACAGGGGGCAGGTGCTCGCGGCGGCCGGCAAGATCGGCGGGCAGGCCAGGGCCATGGTGGTGACCAGCGGCATCGAGCGTGCCGTCCAGTATTTCCACGCGGTGAAGGCGTACCTGCAGGGTAAGCGTCCAGCCGCTCCACCTGTACAGTTCAGCCTGATGCCTGCACAGACCGCAATGGCAACAGCTCATCAATGCGGCTGTTAGGCCAGGTTGGCAGTTTCTCCAGCGTATCCTTCAGCCAGGCAACTGGCTCGATGCCGTTCAGGGGTTCTTCGCCAGCATGGCGAGCAGGCTGGAGGGCGGCGGCGCGGCGGCCAGCGCGCTCACTTCCGGTGAACAGCCAATTTTTTTTACCAAGGGCAATAGGACGGATGGTGTTTTCCACCGGGTTGTTGTCAATGGGGTAACGACCATCCTCGAGGTAGCGCTTGATTGCCTCCCAGCGTTTGAGGCTGTAGTCGATGGCCTTGGCGGTGCCGCTACCCGTGGCGGTGGTGAGCCGTGTGTGCTGGAGCCAGGCATGGAATTCATCCAGCTTCGGCTTGGCGTGTTGCTGGCGTAATGCATGACGATCCTCGATGTCCAGGGTCTTGCCCTGATCTTCGATGGCGTAGAGTCCGGCAATGCGCTTCAACAAGCTAGTTGTCGCCTGAATGCTTGAATTTATGCTGCCTTTTTGAGTTCTAAATTTTCCTCCTTTGGATCGGTTTTTTCGGCGACTTGTTGATCGGGATTCAAGTGAACTACGCGGACTGGCCGCCAGTTTCGAGTAACGCCACTCCAACGCTCTGGATGCCTTTTCTTCGCTGCTTCATAGACGTCGACGCGCTTCTGTAGCAACGCGGTGTCCAGGCCCGCATGGCGCTCTGCGGGGGTAACGAATCTGATGGCACTGTGACGATGTTCATGGTTGTACCAATGAACAAATGTGCTGACCCACTGCCTGGCGGCAATGAGACTTTCAAACGGTCGGAAGGGATAGACTGGCCGGTATTTCAACGTCTTGAATAGCGACTCCGAAAAAGGATTGTCATTGCTGACCGCCGGGCGACTGAACGATGGCATCACGCCCAGCGCTTGCAGGGTGGCCAGCATCGTGGCGCCTTTCATCGGGCTGCCATTGTCAGAATGCAACACCACCTGATTCAGTGCGATGTTTTCCCGCTTGCAAATATCGCGCATAACTTCGCTTGCCAGGTCACTACTTTCTGCATCATAGATCTGCCAGCCAACGATTTTTCGGCTAAAAATATCCATGAACAAATACAGGTAAAAATAGATTCCCTTCACCTGCGTTGGCAGATAAGTGATGTCCCAGCTAAATAACGCATTGGGCGCCGTTGCACAGAGCGCACGCGGCTTGTGGCGCTGTTGCGCGGGTCGTTCTGCGCCACGATGCCTGAGCTGATGTGCTTCTCTCAGAGCGCGGTAAATGGTTGACTCAGAAGCGATATATTGCCCACGGTCGGCCAGCCGAGGAACGATTTGACCTGGCGGAAGATCCCCAAATTCGTCTGAATTCACGACTGCCAGCAGGCGCTCGCGTTCCGGCACACTGAGCTTGTTTTTGGGTGCCTGCAACCGCATGGGTCGCTGATCGCCGCGTAATGGGTCGAGCTGCCAGCGTTGCAAAGTGCGTTCGCTGAGAGAGATCGCCGCACAGGCGCGATCCTGGTGCGCACCCGCAGCGATTGCTTCCGCCACCAGTGTCATGACTTGGCCGCGCTCTGCGAGGGAGGTCATTTGACCTCGTCCTCCCAGAGCGCGCGGAACTTTTTTTGCAGGATCAGCAAGGCTGCCGCCTCCGCCAATGCCTTCTCTTTGCGCACTAACTCACGCTTGAGTTTCTCATTTTCATCTTTCAATGTCCGAAATTCACGGATGCCTTGCACCGCTTTCACCTCGGTACAAAAAGCCGTTTTCCAGCTTGCCAGATGATGGGCAAATAAACCTTTTTCACGACACCACGCATGCAAGGTCTCGCCTGACAAGCCATGGGTTTCATGCAATGCCACCAGCTGCTCCTCCGCGCTCCAGTCCTGGGGCCGTTTCTCTTTTGTCACCGATATACTGAGCTTGCCCATCGATTTCCTTTTCATCCAATTCTTTAACGTATGGAAACTAACGTTCAGGTCTTCCGCCACCGACCGGATTGTCCGATCTCCACGAGAAAATACCTTGACCAGCGCTTGTTCTATAAATGCCCCAGAATACGTTATTTTCATCGTTGCCTCTATTTTAGAAAATTAAAATTTAGAGGCGACAACAGAAGTGTCCGGCAATTTCGCAAAGACGGCTATATAACATGATGATGTTGAATAGGAAAGTGTGTGTTTAGGGGTGTCACCGACTTGAACGTGAATTTTTTGGGAAACTGGGGCTTTCCCCCCAGGAGTTTCCGTCATGTATTCAGGCCAGTTGGTGTTCGCACAACTCATGGAGCATTTGCCCCTTCACACATTCCGTCGCTGCGTGCAGCGCTACCCTTCCAAATATCCCACCAAGACTTTTTCGCATCTCGATCAATTTCTCTGCATGGCGTTCGCGCAGCTGACTTACCGCGAAAGCCTTCGCGACATCGAAACCTGTCTGCGCGCCCACCAAGCCAAGCTCTATCACTTGGGCATACGAGGCAACATCGCCAAGAGCACGCTGGCCGATGCCAACGAGCAACGCGACTGTCGCATCTACGCGGATTTCGCGATGAGCTTAATCCAGACCGCCAGAAAGCTTTACGCCAGCGACAGCTTTGCGGTCGAACTGGAACAGACGGTCTACGCACTCGATACCACGACCATCGACCTGTGCTTGAGCGTCTTTCCGTGGGCACGCTTCCGCTCCACCAAAGCTGCCGTCAAGATGCATACGCTGCTCGACCTGCGCGGCAACATTCCAACCTTCATCCACATCAGCGATGGCAAGATGCACGAGGTCAATGTGCTCGATATCCTGATACCCGAAGCCGGCAGCTTTTACATCATGGATCGTGGCTTCACCGACTTCGCTCGCTGGTTCACCCTGCATCAAGCACAGGCGTTCTTTGTCATCCGTGGCAAATCCAATCTGCTCTTTCGTCGCGTCTACTCTCGCACCGTGGACAAGTCCACTGGACTGCGCTGCGACCAGACCATTGCATTGACTGCTCGCAAGGCCAGCAAGGATTACCCGCAGCACCTGCGACGCATCAAGTTCTACGATGCCGAACACGACAGGTTTCTGGTCTTTCTGACCAACAACTTCGACCTGCCTGCGCTGACCATCGCTCAGCTTTATCGTTGCCGCTGGCAGGTCGAGCTATTCTTCAAGTGGATCAAACAGCATCTTCGAATCAAGCGGTTCTATGGCACCACCGAGAATGCAGTCAAGACGCAAATATGGATCGCCATCGCGGTTTACGTCGTGGTCGCCATCGTGAAAAAGCGGCTCAATACCGAGGCTTCGCTTTACACAATCCTACAGATTTTGAGCCTGACTCTTTTCGAGAAAACGCCACTCGATCAATTACTTAAAAATGCGGAGACGCAAATGAGCATGCAGAAAGACAATAACCAATTGAATCTATTCAATTAAATTACCGGACACTTCTGAGGCGACAACTAGCCTGACACAGGGGGAGATTGCCCCGGAGCGCGCGGCATTCTATGCCTCGGGGCGCAGCAGCAACGAGGCGGCCTTTCTCTGGCAGTTGGTGGCGCGCGCCTACGGATCGGCAAATCTGCCCGATTCTTCCAATCTGTGTCACGAGCCATCCGGCTTCGCGATGAAGGAGTCCATCGGCGTCGGTAAAGGCACCTGCTCGCTCGACGACTTCGAGAAGGCCGAACTGATCATGGTCATCGGCCAGAATCCGGCCAGCAACCATCCGCGCATGATGGGCGCGCTCGATGCCGCCGCGCGGCGTGGTGCGACGATCATCGCCATCAATCCGCTTGCTGAGCGTGGCTTCACGAATTTCGCCGATCCAAAGGACGTCGTGCGCATGGCGCTCGGCAAGTGACATGCCGTCGCCAAGGCTGTCTATCGAGTGAAGATCGGGGCGATCTGGCCGTCATGAAAGGCGTGATGAAGCGTCTTGTCGAGATGCAGGCGGCCGGGCAAGACGTGCTCGATATGGCTTTCATCGACGCGCATTGCACGGGCTTCGCTGCGTTGCGCGACGATCTACTGAACGAACCATGGGAACGTATCGTCGCGAAGTCCGGCCTGCCCCGGCAGCAGATCGACGAAATCGCCGAGCTTTATGCCCGCTCAAACGCCACGATGGCGACATGGTGCATGGGCATTACCCATCACGAAGATTCCGTCGCCACGATCCAGACTATCGTCGATTTACTGCTGCTCAGGGGTAACATCGGCAAGCCAGGCGCCGGCGCGGTGCCCGTGCGCGGCCATTCGAATGTCCAGGGCGAGCGCACCATGGGCTGCACATTCAAGGTCACCGACACCTGGCTCGATAATCTGGAAGCTGCCTTCCCGGGGATCAAGCTCAGCCGGGCGGTCGGCCACGATGCGGCCGGCGTGGTGGACGGCCTGCTCGACCACTCCATCGAAGCCTTCTTGAGTCTCGGCGGCAATTTCGCCGTCGCCGTGCCCGATTCTCCGCGTGTCTGCGCGGCGCTCGCCGAGACCCGGCTCACCGTGCACATCGTCACCAAGTTCAATCGCGGCCATTGTTATCCCGGCGCGGTCGGCCTGGTGTTGCCCTGTCTCGCGCGTACCGACATCGACACTCGCGGCGGCCACGCGCAGTTCATCTCGACTGAGGACTCGATGAGTGTGGTACACAGCTCGCGCGGCATCCAGCCATCACGCTCGCAGCTGATGCTGAGCGAACCGGCGATCGTCGCCGGCATCGGCCATGCCCTGTGCGGCTCTGCGGCGATCGACTGGCCGACCCTGGCCGACGACTATAGCCTGATCCGCGAGAAGATCGAGTCATGTCAAAAGAATGTCTTCGAAGGCTTCGACCAGCACAACCGCAAGATCGACCAGCCGGGCGGTGTCCACCTGGCCAACGCTGCCGCCAGCCGCGTCTGGGAAACGGCCAGCAGCAAGGCGGAGCTCAAGGTGCATCCGATTCGCCTCGACGGCCCAGTCGAGCGCGCGCAGGCGCGTGAGGCCAAACCCGACCGCGTGCTGGCCCTGATGACCATTCGTTCGCATGACCAGTTCAACACCACCGTGTATGGCCTCGACGACCGCTATCGCGGCGTGTTCGATGGGCGCCATGTGATCTTCGTCAACACCGCCGACTGGCACGTCTGGGCTTCAAGGATGGCGACTGGATCGACATCCATACCTGCGCCGATGACGGCATCGAACGTTCGGTGCATGGCTTTCGCGCCGTCGCCTACGACATTCCGCCGGGCTGCGTCGCCGCCTATCTCCCCGAAGCCCAGCCTCTGGTGCCTGCCGGCTTGAGATCAAGGCATACGCGCACGCCGGCCTTCAAGGAAATTCCGGCGACCCTATCTCACGCACGTATCGCCAAAGCCGGTGGAGATGTGCATGAACCTTTGGCCGGGAGCGACTGAGTGGCAAAAAAAGGGGGCCTGACTGCAAAGATTTCGCCTGGCAACCATGCCAAGCAACGCCCTTTACCTCGCGCCACCTCCTGGATAGACTCACTGTGCATGCATAGCAAGGGTAGCGCCCCAAGCGATGGCGATGAGTTCTGCACTCACAGCGGCATGGGTTTATCGTCGAGGAGCCTGAGCAAACCGCGCGCGATGCGATAGAGTACCCACATACCGGCAACCCAGACAACAACGATGGCGATAGGAATGCCCACGAAGGTCACCGCGAACAGCATTGCGATAATTACCCACAGCAAGGCGAACCAAAAGGTCCGAATCTGCCAGCGAAAGTGAGATTCGAGATAGGTGCCGCGCGTTTGATCGCGCTTCACATAATTGATGATCACAGCGATGATGGATGGCCATCCGGCAATAAATGCCGTGACCACAAATGCCGGACTCAACACCCCCCCGATCGCGCTAAACGCGTGCAGCCCGTAAATCACATACGCCAGAGCCACCAGCCCATAGGATGCCGACTGCCGTGCATTTTGTTGCTTATCATCCATTCTTTTCTGACCTGTTCACGACGTGATGGCTTTGCAAGGAAAGAATGGCGGCAGACCTCATTATCGCCTGTGAAATCGGAGATACAGCGGCGGCGTGCCCCCACGTCACACTCACCAAAGATACAATCTCCAATGACATGCCGTTGATTATGAGCATGCGCGCCAGCCAAGTCCACATTCCTGGCACCTTCCAGCCCGGACTAGAGTGTCGATTAAAAAACACGCGCGGATATCAGGATAATCACCTTAACCATAAGAACTCGCCCCCCCTACTCCACATTCTTGATTAAAGCGACGCTCACTTGTATTTCAGGAAGAGAAGGGGCGACATGGGCGTGACGTAAGCCCTGGTTGCAGTCCGTGCAAATCAACCCCGTGTACGGCGGGGTTTTTTGCCGAACAGCCTAAAGTCTTACCCAAGTATCGCCGTTAATCACTTCGTGCTCTGCTTTTTATGCGGGCACGGCATGTTTAGGAGATGGATAATGCTTGAAGAATGGCTGGCCAACATCAGTTGGCGGAAAAAGATTTTGGGGCTTTCGGGCCTGTTTGTTCTGGGCATTGCCGGGGTTGGTCTGTTCGGCGGTTACACCATCTACCATCAAAACCATACCATCCAGGCCGCGCTCAGCGAATCACAGAAACGCGTAGAGGCTGCCACGAATGCCCAGGTAGCCATTCTGTCGATGGCCAGGGCTCAGGCGCAGATCATCGCAGCGCAGGAGCCAGTGGATATCCGCAAGGCAGCCATTTCAGCCATCAAGGGCGCGGCGCTGCTTGACGAAAACATTCAAAACCTGGGAGCCACCCTGAAAGGCCGACCGGAGGTTGAAGAACTTATCAAACTGTTGATGGAAATGAAGCCTGTATCTATGGAGGTGATCAAGGCCGCACGCGCAAACGACGACGTGCTGGCGATGGGAAAGAGCAAGGAAATGCTCGGCTCCATGAATCGTGTCGAGGAACTATCGGGCAATCTCGTAGCAGAAGAGCGCACGGCCTTAACTAACCGCATGGCGGAGCAGATGACAGCTGGGAAGCGCGTTATTGTCATGCTGGGGATTCTTGTCGGGCTTGGCATTGTCATTGGCATGATAGTCAGCTTTTTTGCTGCCCATATGGTCACGAAACCCCTGTCAGCCCTGGAAAGCTCCATGGCAGCTCTTGCAACAGGCGACTTAAGCATAAAACTCACTAACGCAGGTTCGGATGAAATCGGCAGGACTATCAATGCCATGTCCCGAACCGTGATCAATTTACATGACATTATTGAAGGGATTCATCAGGGAGCAAGCCAATTAACCATCAAGGCCCAGGATGTCAGTCAAACGGCGGATAAAATCCGCGGGGTCTCGACAACATTGCATGGCAACGTCAGAAACATCAAGGATGATGTCACCATTGCACTGGACAAAACCAGCCAGGCTGTAACCCAACTGGAGCAGGCCGCCGATAAGGCACAACAAACCTCAGGAAACGCACAGAAAAACGCCGCCGAAATCAGGGATGCTGTCATTAGCTTTGAGCGTTTCCAGGGGAACATGGAAAATACCGCATCAGGCACGCGCGAACTTGCTAAAGCGGCAGAAACCATTACTGCCATCACCAAAACCATCCGCGACATTTCGGCTCAAACTAACCTGCTGGCACTGAATGCCGCCATCGAGGCGGCGCGCGCCGGGGAGCAAGGGCGCGGATTTGCAGTGGTGGCCGATGAGGTGCGGGCGCTGGCCAGAAGAACAGAGGACGCCACTGGAGACATTTCCACATCGGTGGACACCATTTCCACTAGCGTAAAGCTCACTGTCGGATTATTGGAAACTTCCGTTGCAGAGGCCCGCAGAAACATCACGAGATTGCGAAACGTCGCAGATGAAACAGCCACTAGCAGCACACACACCAGCCTAATGAGCAATACCATGATCGAAGTGGTGGATCTGATCAGTGAACAGGAAAAAGCACTCAATGGCATCAATTCTTCTATCAACGGCCTACTGGAATTAAGCAGGGAAACCAACGATCAAACCGATATATTGAACAACCTGGCACATACATTGAATGGCTCGGCGAACGGCTTGAATAACGTGGTTGACAGGTTCAAGCTGTAACCAGGGGCTGGGTGATTCAGAGGCATGCTCCATCACAAGATAGCTATGAAGTATTGTTAATTTAGGTCATCTAGTAAGACACAACTTCCATAGGAGGAAGCCACCGTGAAACACAGCAATACCAAAAGCAGGAAACATATTGGGGCCGTCGTCGCGGCTCTTCTCGGCGTATCAACCATCTTTTACTCTCCATTCGG
This sequence comes from Gammaproteobacteria bacterium, assembly GCA_040183005.1. Classification (NCBI taxonomy): domain Bacteria; kingdom Pseudomonadati; phylum Pseudomonadota; class Gammaproteobacteria; species Gammaproteobacteria bacterium. The sequence goes on along the minus strand of JAMPIW010000009.1, from coordinate 172,350 downwards.
TGGGACTGGGGAAGCGGATCCTTATCTGCGTCCGGACATCGCGCCCGCCCCGGCAGACAACCAGCTGACCCCCGACCGTGCCGAACTCGGCAAGATACTGTTTTTTGATCCCCGGTTGTCAGGGTCCAACTGGATAAGCTGCGCCACATGCCATAACCCGGCGCTCGGCTGGTCGGATGGTTTGCCTACGGCGATTGGTGTTGGCATGAAAACGCTCCACAGAGCAACCCCTACGATCCTGAACGCCGTCTACAACAAGATCCAAATGTGGGACGGCCGAGCACCAAGCCTGGAAGAACAGGCGACTGGCCCTATCGTGTCACCAGATGAAATGAACGAGAATTTGGATGACTTGGTCAAGGAGTTGTCCACCATCCCCGGTTACAAGGAATTGTTTGAAAGGAGCTATCCTGGTGAAGGCATCAACAAGCAAACCATTTCCAAGGCCATCGCCAGCTTCGAAAGAACCGTGGTATCGACGGAATCTCCCTTTGACAAATGGCGCAAAGGGGACAAGAAGGCGGTGAACGAATCAGTAAAACGCGGCTTTACTTTATTCGAAGGCAAGGCCAATTGCGCAGCTTGTCATCAAGGATTTAATTTTGTGGATAACGGCTTTCATAATATTGGCCTGAAAAAGATCAGTGATGCCGAAGACGAAGGAAGGTTCGCACACAAGAAAGTTAAGGTTCTGAAAGGCGCATTCAAGACCCCCACCCTGCGCGACATTGCTCTCACCGCGCCCTATATGCACAGTGGCGTATACAAAACATTGGAAGAAGTCGTGGATCATTACAACCGCGGCGGAGAGAATCTGGAAAACCCCGACCCCAACCTGAAGCCGCTTAATTTAACGGATCAGGAAAAATCGGATCTGGTGGCCTTCCTGAAGAGTCTCACTGGAAAACACATGGCCATGACCGTCCCTCAGTTGCCGAATTAAAGGAGATTGATTAAATGTTTACATTCAACATGAAAAAAACTGGCTTTTTACTGCTCGCTGCCTGGTTGCCGGCAACGCAGGCCGCAGAGATTGAGCTAGGGCAACAGAACAAATCCTTCGTCAACAATGGTCAAAAGGTCGATCACCTGAAAGTAAAGGCGGGAGATACGATCCGTTTCAAGAATTATGATCCTTTTTTCCATAATATATTTTCACTATCAGACCTTAAAACATTCGACCTTGGATCCTTCCCCAAGGGTGATTCACGCACGGTGACCTTCGACAAAAAGGGAACAGTAGACATCGAGTGCGCCATCCATCCGCAGATGCAATTGAAACTCGAGGTTGAATAATGAGGCGCGTCACCAGGCAGATGTTGACGGGGGTGGTGCTCGCCATGGGCGTCAGTGGTGCGTGGGCCACTGACGCTCCCGAAGACGTAAAAAGCGAGCATGCCAGACCCGTCATCCGTGGCGGCATCGTTTATAAATCTTATTGCGTACTTTGTCATGGGGCAACGGCGAACGGTGATGCAAAAGCCGCCAAACTGTATGACGTCGCCACCCTTGCCATTAAACCCATGCCTACGGAATACTATGAAAGCATTATCCGCAAAGGAGGGGCAGCCGTTGGTAAATCACCCTTTATGCCGCCCTGGCAGGAAGAGCTGTCGGATGAGCAAGTAAGAGACGTGATCTCTTATCTGGGTGTAGCAAGGGACGCCGTCGGACGTGGCGAGGTGGTCTTCAAGACCAATTGCGTACTTTGCCACGGCGTAAAAGGGGACGGCAAGGGCCGGGCGTCGGTTTTATTCAATCCACCTCCGGCCAATCTGACCAGGAGTGACAAGAACGACGAATACAAAACGATGATCATCACCATGGGCGGGGCAGCGATGGGCCGTTCACCGGTGATGCCAGTGTGGGGAGAGCAATTATCCACGCAGGAGATCAATGATGCAGTGGTTTATCTTAGGACGATTCTTGTGAAATAGGAGGCGTGGAGCTCTGGCGACCGCCTTCGGAAGTGTAGATCAGGGTGTCTTTCGCTACCCTGATCTACATACCTATCTACTCCAGACTCAGCGCCAAACCGGATGATGTCGAAGCCCCGCTCTTAGCTTTCTCTTCTCCCTCGCTCTCCAGGCTCAATGCACTTTTCTCGTCGTGCTTGTCTGGATTTTTTTCTTCCAGACTGATGCGCAGGCGCAGATTATTTTGCGAATCGGCATTGCGCAGTGCTTCTTCGAGTGTGATGCGACCTTCCTTGTAAAGGTGGTATAGCGCGGCGTCGAAGGTTCGCATGCCGACATTCTCGGATTTGGTCATCACCTCCTTGATCTTGTGCATCTCGCCTTTGAGAATTAGATCGCAGATCAGCGGCGTTCCGAGGAGGATTTCGATGGCGACCGTGCGCTTGCCATCTATCGTGGGGATAAGGCGTTGTGAAATGATGGCGCGGACGTTGAGCGACAAATCCATCAACAATTGGTGGCGCCGCTCCTCAGGGAAGAAGTTGATGATACGGTCCAACGCCTGATTGGCGTTGTTGGCATGCAGCGTTGAAATAGCCAAGTGGCCTGTCTCGGCGAAGGCAATGGCGTGTTCCATCGTTTCACGTTCGCGGATTTCGCCGATGAGAATAACATCGGGAGCCTGACGTAGCGTGTTTTTCAGGGCATCTTCAAAGCTGTCGGTATCCACACCCACTTCACGCTGATTGACGATGGACTTCTTGTGCTTATGAACAAATTCGATGGGGTCTTCGATGGTGACGATATGCCCTGCACTGTTGGCGTTTCGATAATCAATCAATGATGCCAACGAGGTGGATTTACCTGAGCCCGTGCCGCCGACAAAGAGAATCAAGCCGCGCTTTTGCATAATCACTTTGGTGAGTATGAATGGCAAATTGAGTTTTTCCATGTCCGGAATATCGACTTTGATATTGCGAATCACCATCGCCACTTGATTGCGCTGCTTGAAAATATTGACGCGGAAACGGCCCACGCCCGGTTCGGAGATGGCGAGATTCATTTCTGGTTTTTGCTCGAAGGCCGTGATCTGTTCCTGATTCATCACCCTGTACGCTATTTCCTTGACCGCGTTGGGGCGCATCGTTTCAGGTTCAAGAGGGGTAAGTACGCCCTGGATTTTGGCACTGGGCGGCGCGCCGGTAGTCAGATAAAGATCCGAAGCGTCTTTCATGACCAAGATTTTCAGGTAATCTTTGAATTCCATACGTCCTTCTCCAAAAGCATTCTGCTGGCCTGTTGGGTTATAGTTCAATAAGTATTATCGGCGTGGATGAGGGACAGCTTAAGCACGGCAAAAAAATTCACGCCACCCTGACCTGCATGGCCCATGAAAAAAACGAGACACACGATGATGGACAACATTAAAACCCTGCCTGCGGCATTGCAGGCACGCATTGATGGCTACCTGGAGGCTTTTGCGGACGCTGCGAAAAGCGTGGGCGTTCGTATCTCCAGCCATGCGGAACTGTTGCCGAAGATCCATGAGACCTGGGCCTACAGCGACTTTGTGGCGCAAAACTGCGTGCGCCATCCGCAAATGCTCGGTGATCTTCTGGACAGCGGCGACCTGCTCAGGGCCTACCCGCCAGAGGAATATCGGCTTAGGCTCCAGGCTGCCCTTGATGGCGTTCACGATGAAAAACGTCTCAGCGCTGTGCTGCGCATCGTGCGGCGGCGCGAGATGGTGCGTATTGCCTGCCGTGATCTGGCGGGCTGGGCGGAGCTGGAGGAAACGCTACGTGAACAATCGTGGCTGGCGGAAGCCTGTCTGGACGCTGCCTTGCAACATCTGCATGACTGGCAGCGTACAGAGTGGGGCAACCCGCTGGCAGAGGATGGCAGCCCGCAAGCACTCGTCGTCTTGGGTATGGGCAAGCTCGGCGGACAGGAGCTGAATTTTTCTTCGGATATCGATCTCATTTTCGCCTATCCCGAAGAAGGCCAGACCGATGGGTCGCGCACCCTGAGCAATCAGGAATATTTCACTCGCCTTGGCCGACGTCTGATAAACGCTATCGGCGAGTTCACCGCCGATGGGTTCGTATTCCGCGTCGATATGCGCCTGCGTCCTTATGGCGAGAGTGGGCCGCTCGCCATGAGTTTTGACGCGCTGGAGGAGTATTACCAGACCCACGGGCGTGAATGGGAACGTTATGCGATGATCAAGGCGCGCGCCGTGGCCGGTGACGTGGCGGCGGGGGAACGCCTGATGCAGCGCCTGCGCCCGTTTGTCTATCGCCGTTACCTGGATTTCGGCACCTTCGAGGCATTGCGGGAGATGAAGGAAATGATCCGCCGCGAGATCGAACGCAAAGGACTCCACGGCAACATCAAGCTCGGCTCGGGCGGTATTCGCGAGATCGAATTCATTGGCCAGGCCTTCCAGTTGATACGCGGTGGGCGCGAACCGGAACTGCAGGAGCGGCAGATTCTGCGTGTACTGAAACTGCTCGCCAGCCGCGGTGATTTACCAGAGTACGTCACGCATGCATTAACTGTAGCCTATGTATTCTTGCGCCGCACCGAAAACCGACTGCAGGAATTCGCCGATCAACAGACCCACACGTTGCCAACAGACGACGCTGACCGCCTGCGCCTGGCGGCTTCGATGGGGCATGATGATTGGGCGGCTTTTTTGCGTGCTCTTGAAAAGCATACCCGCGTGGTTCATGAGCATTTCGAGCAAGTCTTCGCCGCGCCTCAATCGGCCGAGACACGCACCGAAACCGGGGCGCCGGATCTTGCCGCCGTCTGGCGCGGTGCTTTGGATGAATCCCAGGCACGCGCCGCGCTCCAGGCCACGGGATTTACCGACACTGAAGAGGCACTGCGCCTATGCGCGCGCCTGCGCGAAGGCCACACCTACCGCGCCCTGAGCGCCCAGGGCCGCGAGCGTATGGATCGCCTGATGCCGTTGCTGCTCGGCGCGGTAAGCATGGCCCTTCAGCCCACCGTTACGCTGCTGCGCCTGACCAATCTGCTGGAGGCCGTCGCCCGGCGCACCGCCTATCTGGCACTGCTGGTGGAAAATCCGCTGGCGCTATCGCAATTGGTCAAGCTATGCGCCGCGAGCCCCTGGCTTGCCAGCCTGCTAACCCGCCATCCACTACTGCTTGATGAATTGCTTGACCCACGCACCCTTTATACACCGCTGGGCCGGACAGAGCTGGAGCAGGATCTGCGTGTGCGCCTGCACGCCATCCCGCCCGGTGATCTGGAGCAGCAGATGGAGGCGTTGCGCCAAATCAAGCAGGCCGCCGTGCTGCACGTGGCCGCAGCGGATGTGGCTGGCGCGATGCCGCTGATGGTGGTGAGCGACCATCTTACCGAAATCGCCGAAGTGATGCTGGAGCAGGTGTTGGCCCTCGCGTGGCACCACCTCACAGAGCGCCATGGCCGCCCTCAGTGCAAAAATGATGGGCAAGTCCGCGAGCCTGGCTTTGCCATCGTCGGCTATGGCAAGCTGGGCGGCATCGAACTGAGCTACGGTTCCGATCTGGACCTGGTGTTCCTGCACGACAGCGCGGGTGAAGAGCAATACACGACCGGCCCCAAAGTCATCGACAACGCGGTGTTCTTCGCCCGCCTCGGCCAGCGCATCATCCACATCCTCAATACCCAAACACCGGCGGGCGTGCTCTACGAGGTGGATACGCGGCTACGCCCGAGCGGCGCCTCCGGTCTTCTGGTAAGCGATATGGACGCTTACACTGCTTATCAACGCAGCCAGGCCTGGACCTGGGAACACCAGGCGATGGTTCGAGCGCGGATAGTGGCCGGGAATAGCGAGATTAACGAGCGTTTCACTGCCTTGCGCCACGAAATCCTGTCGCGCCACCGCGATGCCGCCACGCTGCGCCGCGAGGTACGCGAGATGCGCGAACGCATGCGCCGCGAACTCGCCAGCCGCAAACCCGGTTGCTTCGACCTCAAACAGCACCCAGGTGGTATCGCAGACATCGAATTTATGGTCCAATATGGGGTTTTGGCTTGGGCCTGCGATTACCCCGCGCTACTGCGTTTTACCGATAATATCCGCCAGTTACAGGGCTTTCTTGACGCCGGATTGATGCCGGAGGCGGATGTGCGGCTGCTGAGCGACGCCTACCGCGCCTACCGCACCGCCATGCACCGCCTCACCTTGCAGGACGAACCCGCAGTGGTGGCCGATAGCGAGTTTCGGGAGTACCGGAGCGGTGTTGAGGATATCTGGCGCAGGATGATGGAAGATTGAAGTTATCACGTAGCATTGAGGAGCACCTACATAATGACGATGGATGACCGTGACGGCGTGATCTGGCTGGACGGTAAAATGGTCCCCTGGCGCGAGGCGAAGGTGCATGTGCTTACGCACACCCTGCACTATGGCATGGGGGTGTTCGAAGGCATACGCGCCTATCAAACCAGCCAGGGCGCGGCAATTTTCCGGCTTGACGCCCATACCAACCGGCTGTTCCGCTCCGCGCATATCATGGGCATGGCGATGCCCTACGACAAGACCGCACTGAACGAGGCCACCCGCGCCGTAGTGCATGAGAATGGCCTGGATTCGTGCTACATCCGCCCCATGTGCTTTTATGGCGCCGAGGGCATGGGACTGCGCGCCGACAATCTGAAGGTACATGTCATGATCGCGGCCTGGCCGTGGGGCGCCTACTTGGGCGCGGAAAACATGGAGAAAGGCCTGCGCGTGAAGACATCGTCTTTCACACGCCATCATGTCAACATCACCATGTGCAAGGCCAAGGCCAATGGTAACTACATCAACTCGATGCTGGCCCTGCGCGAGGCGCTGTCATGCGGTTGCGACGAGGCCCTGCTACTCGACGCCGAAGGTTATGTATCTGAAGGCAGCAGTGAAAACGTCTTCATCATACGCGACGGTATCCTCTATACGCCGGAACTGACCTCCGCGCTGGACGGCATCACCCGCGACACCCTATTTACCCTGGCTGCCGAGATCGGCCTGCCGGTGCATGAAAAACGCATCACCCGTGATGAAGTGTATATTGCTGACGAGGCGTTCTTTACCGGCACCGCCGCCGAGGTTACACCGATCCGCGAAGTGGACGGGCGCGCCATCGGCAGCGGCAGCCGCGGGCCCATCACGGAGCGTTTGCAGACGCTCTATTTCGATCAGGTGCACGGGCGCCGGGAAGACCATCCCGAATGGCTAACATTGGTGTAATGTAATAAGGAGAATCGAGTGTCACAGCACAATACCGCCGCTTCCAGCCAGACCAAGCAGATCGAACCCAACGCGCAGAACCACTACGAGGTAACACGCGCCGACTTGCCCCTGCATTGCCCGATGGACAGCATGAGCCTGTGGAACTCCCATCCACGTGTATCCCTGCCTATTGAAGCTACGGGCAAGGCAAAGTGCCCGTATTGCGGGGCGGAGTATGCACTCAAAGATTAACGGGGCAATGCCCCCACTGCACGCACAATGTCACCCATATTAGTCGTCGGCCCGTCCTGGGTGGGCGATATGGTGATGGCGCAGAGTTTATTCAAGACACTGAAGCAGCGTTCCCCGGAAGCGCCCATCGATGTCCTGGCGCCGGCCTGGAGCGAGGCCCTGACAACACGCATGCCCGAGGTGCGGCGCTCTATCGTGATGCCGCTGGGGCATGGCCAGTTGCAGCTGCGTGAGAGGTATCGGCTCGGACGCGACCTGCGAACGGTGGGCTATGAACAGGCTATTGTGCTGCCCAATTCCTGGAAGTCCGCGTTGATCCCGTTTTTTGCCCGCATCCCTCGCCGCACCGGTTATCTGGGCGAAGCCCGCTGGGGACTGCTCAACGATGCCCGACGCCTTGATAAAGCGGCCTTGCCGATGACCGTGCAGCGTTTTGTTGCCTTGGGTATTGAACCAGATCAACCGTTGGTCGCGCCCGGCATCCTGCCTCCCGCGACACTTGTCCATCCATGGACATCGCCTGAACCATTGCCTCTGCCTTCTCTAGTCGTGACGCCATCATCGGTAACCCAAGCTGTACAGCGCTTGCAACTCGAAATCGATACACGGCCGATTCTCGCCCTCTGCCCTGGCGCCGAGTTTGGCGCAGCCAAGCGCTGGCCACAGGAATATTACGCCGAAGTCGCGCAGTCACTGATAGCGCGCGGCTGGCAGGTCTGGCTGTTCGGCTCGGAAAAGGACACCTCTATCACCGGCGCGATCAAACATGGCACAGGTGCAGACTGCATCGACCTGGCAGGCCGCACCACATTGGCGGAAGCGGTGGATTTGCTGTCACTGGCCACCTTGGTCGTGAGCAACGACTCCGGCCTGATGCACGTGGCCGCGGCGCTGGGACGCAAGCTGATCGCGATCTATGGCTCATCCGATCCCGGCTTTACCCCACCGTTGAGCAGCACAGCACATATCTTGCGCTTAGGGCTGGAATGCAGCCCTTGCTTCCAACGCGAGTGTCCGTTAGGGCATTTAAAATGCCTGAGAGAAATCGGCCCCGCACAAGTGCTGCAAACCATCACCGCAATGACGGCATGAATGTCTTGATCGTAAAAACATCCTCCCTGGGTGACGTGGTGCATACGCTGCCGGCGCTCACAGATGCCCAGCGTGCCTTGCCAGGGATACGTTTCGACTGGGTAGTTGAAGAGGCCTTCGCCGAGATCCCCGCGTGGCACCCCGCTGTGGACAGAGTAATCCCGGTGGCGCTGCGGCGCTGGCGCAAGCACCCGTGGCTTAGCCTGGGTTCCGATGAATGGCGTGCATTCCGCAAGACCCTGGGTGAGCGCACCTATGATTACATCATCGACGCACAGGGCCTGATAAAGAGCGCCCTGATAACGCGGCTGGGCCACGGTATTCGTTGTGGATTCGACCGCGACTCCGCACGCGAACCTGTGGCGGCGCTGTTATATCAACGGCGTTATGAAGTTGCCAAGAATCTGCACGCTGTCGAACGGATACGCCGTCTCTTTGCCCTGGCTCTCGGTTATCCACCTCCGACGCAAGACGGGGACTACGGCATTGACAAGTCCAAGTTTACCGCCGCACCAGCGGAGCGTCCCTACCTGGTCTTTCTGCACGGCACGACCTGGCCTACCAAACACTGGCCGGAGAGTTATTGGACGGCGTTGGCGCGCCTGTGCCGCGATGCAGGCTATGATGTTTATTTGCCTTGGGGCAATGACACCGAACGGTTGCGTGCTGAACGTATCGCCAATTCATCGCCCAGCACACAAGTTTTGCCACGGATGGGGCTGAACCAGCTCGCCGGGGTATTGGCAGGCGCGCGGGCCGTGGTGGGGGTAGATACCGGGCTGGCGCACATAGCAGCGGCGCTTGCGGTGCCATCAGTGACCCTGTATGGCGCCACTTCGCCACAACGCACCGGCACCTATGGGCAGGGGCAGATACACCTCTGTGCGGATTTTAGTTGTGCGCCCTGCCTGAACCGGCGGTGTACCTATGTCGGCGCCTCACCGGTGCAACCAGCCTGTTATCAAACCTTGCCGCCGGAGCGGGTCTGGAAGGCGTTGCATGAGACTTTAGCCCAACACATGGAGAGCGGCCAACATGAGTAATTGGGATGGCCACCTGTCCGTGGTCTACATCACCCTGAATGCCGACCGGCTGTTGCGGGAGAGCCTGGAAAGCATCCGCACTCTAACGGATGACGTGGTAATCGTGGATGCGGGGAGTGCCGATGAAACCCTGCATATCGCTGCAAGTTTCGGCGCCCGCATTTTTCACCGGCCATGGCCGGGTTTCGGGTTGCAGAAGCAATTCGCCGTGGAGCAGGCGCAGCATGACTGGGTGCTGATCCTGGACGCCGATGAAGTGCTGGCTCCAGAAGCCATCCCCGCCATAAGGCGCGCCCTGGTCAACCCAACGCTGCCCGCAGGCTTTATCCTGCCGCGACACAATTATCTGCACGACAAGCGTATTCGCCATGGAGACTGGGGCAGGGATCGTGTAATGCGTCTGGTAGATAGGCGACAGGGCCGGTTCAGCCCCAGCCAAGTCCACGAGCGCTGGGTAACAGACGGGCCAGTTCAGGCCTTGAATGCCCCCATCGACCATTACTCCTATCCCGATTACAAATCCATGCTGGCCAAGCTGGATCAGTATTCAGACCTCAGCGCGCAACAACTGGTGGCGCAGGGTGCTCATATTTCGGCCAGCGCCCCGCTGATCCATGCTGTAGCGGCCTTTCTCAAGAGCTATATCTTCCGGCGCGGCTTTCTCGACGGCACCGAGGGTACAGCAATCGCTGTGACAATAGCCATGGGCTCGTTCATGAAATACGCCAAAGCGCTGGAGTTGCGGCAAGCGCAACGGAAAACGCACCAGAAAAATTCCTAAACAGCACTATCCCCGCAACGATTTCAATCGTTGAAACGCGGCAACCGCTTCATCCACGGAAATATCATTTGCATTCAGGCTTTCCGGCTGTAGCAACACATAGGGCACACCCCACGGATGCCAGCGTACGGATGGGGTATCGCCGAAGAAACACAGAATGGGCTTGCCCAGGCCCGATGCCAGGTGCATCGCACCGCCATCGCTGCATATCAACTCACTGCATACCGACAGGCCCGAAATCAACTCGCTCAACTCATGTGTGGGCCACGCCATAATCGGCACATCCGTCAACGCGCGCATGATCGCATCTGCCTTGGCATCGTCTCCGGGATGCTGCGGATTAGAGACATCCCCCGGTGACCAGAACAGCATGAAGGGCGTGCCGTAACTATTCCAGAGCGCCCGAATCAAGGCGATGAAATGCTGCTCCGACCAGCGGTTGCTGGGTCTACGCGTGCTGATATGAATAGCAATGACAGAAGAGGATGTCCAGCCGCGTTGTTGCAGCGCTGCGCGGACCTTGGCTACACCCGCCGGGTCGGGGATGACACGCTGGGGCAGCGGCGGGCCCACAATCCCCAGCGGGGCGAGGAGGCGGTAGACGCATTCCATTTCGTGCACGTCGGGCTCGGGAGGAGGAAGCGCCATGTCGATATGCCGCGCCTGTGACGGTTCGGCATAGCCAATAATGTGCCTGGGTTTGGTAAACCGTGCCAGGCGCAGCGCATGCTTGGTGAAATTCGAGCCCGGCAGTATTGCGTAGTCGAAATGATAACCCCGCAACTTGGCAAGCAGCCGCGCCCTATCCCAATAGCTTCTGGCAACACTGATGGTGGACGTTACATGCTTGGCTTTGGTATAGGCGAAGACCTCGTCCACATCTGGATTATGATCCAACACTTGAACATTGTAGCTGTTGACGAGAGCACAAATCCGCGCCCGCGGAAAGTGTTGTCTAAGTGCGGAAAACATTGGTGTAGTGCATACCAGATCGCCGATATTGTCGCGCCGGACGACCAGAAATTTGAGCGGAGACTGGTCGGTCATGAAAAACTCAACTCATGGGTCTGCCTTCCAGACGACTGGGAGCTTTGCCGTAACCGGCGCTTGCCATAACCCAGCGCTATGCCGACGATGGCCCAGAACAACAAGGCGCTTTCCCGAAAAAAGAAGTCGTCGGTCATGTTTTTGGTGATGACCCCAAGCACCAGGACGATACCGCCGATGCCTATCAAAACCAAATCGCTTTCCGATGAACGATACAGACGCCAGAACTCACGCATCACCGCCAAAAATAACAGCACGATCACAGCCAGGCCAGGCAGACCCATCTGTAGCGCATAATTGACGAACAGATTGTGGCTGTGATCGAGTCCAGGGCGAAACTGTTTCTCGAGTATATCCTGGGCGGCCCTCTTACCGAAGCCGACCCCCGTCAAAGGATGCTGGGCAATCAAATCGGCGGAATATTGCCAAAGCTCCAGCCGGACATCCTTGGACAAAAAGCCCATCAGCGCAGGCGCACTCATATCCGGAGACGATTTTTGCTTGGCTACATTAATGAACTGAAAACTGGCCAGTCCGACCAGCGCAATCATTGCCACAAGCATCCATCTGCTGGGTTTGAAGTGGCTCTTGGCGCCCCACAGCAGCAGCGAAAAACTGATAATTTCCACACCCACCGTCGGCCAGAAGGCGCGATTGAGTGTCAAATACCCTGTAATCAACACTGCCGGGACAAGCAACCAAAGGAAATTCCCAGGGAATTTTCCCAACGGGGTTTGGGCAAGTATCACGGCAACGACCGGCAGAATGGTAATAAGATAGGTGCTATAACCACCGACCCCGCCTTGCGCCCCTTCGGTGAACCAGCCGCCATGCTGCCCATGATAAAACAGCGCAAATGCAGACATCACGACCAACCCGGCCATCAGAACAACCGTCCAGAGGTCCCGCTCCCGGCGCGTGCCGGTCAGGCAGTAAAAAGTCAGGAAGGTGACTAAGCCATAGCCTATTTCGTTTCTGATTTCGCCTAATGAATAGCCTGGGTTGTTTGCCCATAGCAGTGACATGAACGCCACTACAATCCAGAGTAAAAAAGGGATTTTGAGCGGTATGGGCGGCGGCGCGCACTTGCGCCACACTATGGCAACCGCAATCCCCGCACAGAGCAACGCGATCAAACGCGGCGTGTGGGCGCGGGCAAACGGCAAAATGAACAGTAGCAAGCCAGCGGGGAACAGTATCAGGAAATTCTTAAACGATGTTAATGCGCTTGGCTGTGACTGCATGGTCTATTTGTATATCGCGTCAGATTCGGCATGCTCCGCATCTTGCCGGGCGCACCACCGTGGTTATATCAGTATTTTTCGCAGCACATCCAACTGCCGCAAGGATTCATCCAGTATAAGTAATTGTAACACTTGCTCGGCCATGTGATTTGCGCCCTGTTGATAATAATCCACCGCATTATTGATCGCACCTTGGGCTAGCTGGCCCTCCGTCAACAAGGACAATCTTTCACCAAGACCGGAACACCGCTGTGCCAGATCTTTTTTTAGCCATCGCCCCAATGGCGGATTAAATCCACGTTTTTTTTGATCGAACAATCCCAGCGCATCACAAGGCGCACAAGCCGGTTTCAACAGCAGTTTGGGAGGAAATGTGAAGCGTTGCCCGTCAGAAACGGTTAGCAGCGTTTGATACCACCGATGGTCCAGCAAGGGTGCACGCAGCTCAAGGCCGTGCGCCATCGTGCATAAGTCTGATTTGCGAAGTATGTACTCCGGCAAATAGTTTTTTAAATCGATATCGATCAGCGCATGCAAGGGAGACGGCTGCGGGTCGCCATTCATGCGCCAGTAGACAGCGCGAGGCAGCTTGTATTGTGGCTGCAGATACTGCCTCTGGTTTGGAGTAAAACCAGAGAAGCGCAGACTGTAGGCTTCCAGCCAGCTCATCCGCAGTTCCGTTGCCAGTTTGGCCATGCCTTTGCTGTCGAGCATGGGGCGCAACGGAAGAAATGGCAGGCTTATGCCAGAGCGCCACGCAGTACGCAGATGTTTGCCGTACCGCTTATAGCCCGCCAATAGCTCATCACCACCATCGCCACTGAGCACAACTTTCACATGCTGTGCGGTTTCGCGCGCAAGATACCACATGGGAAAGCTGCTGGGATCGGCAAAGGGTTCATCCAGGTCGGCAATGATTTGTTCGAAATCGCCAGCTATCTTCTCGGGAATATTGATGGCGTGGCACGGGATTCCAGTCATGCAGGCCACAGCCTTCGCCTGCTCGCTCTCATCCATATCGCTGCCGGGAAAGGCCGCCGTATAGGAATGAATGTCACGATAGCCGAGCGCGGAGAGGCGGGCGGCCAACACACTGGAGTCAATCCCGCCGCTCAAGAACAACCCCAGCGGACGATCAGCAACCGTACGTATCTTGATGGCATCATCAAGCACCTTGAGGTGATCGCGCCCTTCCGGCGCTGCTTGCCAATAGCAATGCTTGGTCAGCTCCCTGGTATCTAAATCAAAGTTCAGATAATGGCCGTTTTCCAGGCGCGATATGTGTTTGAATATCGTATGCGGTGCGGGGATATAGCGATGAGCAAGATAGGCATCGATGGATTCCAGGGAGAATTGGCGTAAGTGGGTTGGCACATAAGGCAACACCGCACGCACCGTAGAGCCAAACGCCAGCTCTCCGTCCTGATGGTAGTACACCAATGGCTTCAAGCCCATCCTATCCCGGATCAGCATCACCTTTTTCTGGCGCAGATCCATAATGACTATGGCAAACATCCCGCGCAGCCGGGAGATGAAATCCATCCCCCATGCTTCGTACGCCCTTAAAATAAACTCCGTATCCGACCGCGTGCGGAATGTTACGCCCTGACGGCGCAGTGCATCGGCATCTTCTTGCCAGTCATAAACTTCACCGTTATAGCAAATCCAAATGTCGCCGCCATCATTAGACATGGGCTGATCGGCCTCGGGGCGCGGGTCCATGATCGACAAGCGTGCGTGAAGCAGCGCGTTGGTTACCGGCTGATCACTCCGCTGCCATTGAGCATCCCAATGGACTGTATGCTGCGCATCCGGCCCCCGGCGCCGTAAAACGCTCAACACCTGTTCGACTACCTGGTTTGAAACAGTCCGGCGCCCGAAAAATCCTGCAATACCACACATGGCTTACTGTCTCATATTGCGCGTTTGGGATAGTCACGCGGCCTTGCATAATACGACAAGCCACAAGGTAACAAGTTTCTCATGAGGTTGCCGTCACCTTCATCACCGCATTCCATACGGCCGATAGATCAATTGCTTCCATGCAGACAGGTTTGGCGCATTGCTGCGGGTTCCGGCTGCAAAAGTGCGCCCAGGCAACTTGCCGGTTAAATAGCAGGCTCCCATCACGGCATGCAACATCATCGATGATCACGGCTTCATAACGTGCATTTTTCCAGAACTCACCTTTGCCGCAAATCAGAGGTGAACCTGGCCCGAAGAGCGTCACGGTTGGTGTGCCGACAATACGCCCCAGATGCGCTACGCCGGTATCTGGACATACCAGCAAACTGGCACCGTCAAGCAAGTGCCAGAGCTGCGCCAGATCCAGACGCCCGGCATAAGAGATGTAACGGTGCTGTGGATCAATAGCATCAACATGAATTTGCTCGCCTCGTCCACCGCTCCAAACCACCTGATATCCGCGCTCGGCAAGCCTGTCCGCAAGCGCGAGCCAGCGCTCCGGCGCCCACAACTTGATAACATTGCTGGCGCCCACATGCAGCACGCAGTAAGGTTGACCCGGTAGAGTGAAAGGTTCAGCGTGAGGCGCCGGCCATTGTGCGCTGTCATAGGGAGGCGGTGGTGCGCCAGGAATCATGGTAGTGAACATGTCGCCCAATGAGGCAGGTGTATCGGGATAGGGAATCAATTCATCGACAGGCCAATTTTTATAGGCAGGCCGGTCACCGGCATGCGCAACAATCCAACGCGCATCCAAGGCGCGCGCCAGCCAGCTATGGCGATTGTGGGCGGGCACAATCGCCATGTCGTAACCTGACGTTTCATGTAAGCGCCACAAGCTACTTACATCACGCTCATCATAGTGGGCGGCGATCACGCCATAGGGATGCTTTTCATACAAGGGAAACATGGCACGAGACGTTGTCATCACGATCTCGGCCTCTGGATGGCGCAGGCGCAACTTTGCCAGCAGCGGGGTAAGCATCAAAGTGTCGCCCAACAATAGATCCTGGGCGACCAGAATGCGCCGGGGCGTCGTGCTGGGACGGCGCCGTGGATTCAACAGGGTATGCCAGCCAGCCAGGGCGAAAGTGATCTGTCGGACAGCAAGGCGACTGGACATAAGGCTTAGAGCCTATCCGTGAATAAATCATCCCTGCGACGGAGGCCGGTTTTGCGTAGGGCAAGAAATGCTGAGTGTAGTGTGCTTGTTGCAAGGGATGATTTATTCACGGATAGGCTCTCAATCCACAGAGACTGGAATGGTTTCTGCCAGCACAGGCTGAGAGGCATCGTTTGACAATAACCGTTGATACAGTGCGATCAAGCGGTTTCCCATGTTTTCCAGGGTCAGGGAAGCCACTGACACCTGTGCTGCAGCGCCCATCGCCGCTGCTGTCTCACGGGATAACATTTTGCGCATTGAACTTACCAGGCTGTCGATATCCAAGGCATCGCAGACATAGCCGTTGCGGCCGTCAATAATCAAATCGGCGGCGCCGGATTTGAAACTGGTAATCAATGGCAGACCAGAAGCCATGGCTTCAAGCGCGACGTTAGGGAAGGGATCATAAAGTGTCGGCAATACCAACGCATCCGCCGCACCGTAAAACGGCGTGACATCGGCCTGCGGCCCCATGAAATGTACCCGCTGCTCTATTCCCAAACGCTTACTTTGCAGTTGGTAGTGTTTGGTATTTTTGTCCTTGCCAACCACCACCAGGTGGCTGTCTAAAGGCAGTCTCGACATGGCCTGCAACAGCGCTCCCAGACCCTTACGTGCGAATCCAGAACCTACAAAAAGAAACACTGTGGCCGCTTCGGGGATGGCGTAGCACTCGCGTAGCGTATTACGATGAAGCACCTTCAGATTCGGGTGAAAAGTTTGCGTGTCAACTCCGCTATAGATCACTTCGATCTTATGGTCTGGCAGTCCGAAATTTTCCTGGATCTCACGCTTGACCATCATGGAGTTGCATATCACCATCCGCAAACGCGGGCTTGAAAACAAACGGCGCTCGGCGGAGAGCACATAACGGTGATAAGGACTCAACCATAACTGTAGGCGACGCGACAGGGATATGACGCGCACCCATTGCTTGAGCCATTCACTGTGCACGCCGTCACCTGCTCGGTAAATATCGCAACACGCGATACGCTCATGGGACTGTACAAGGCTCCCTGTCACGCTTTGCAGTGTTTTACAGACGCGCCGGGCAAATCCCCAATCACGCCAAAGTCTCCCCATATAGAAAGGATTGCATGGCAGCACACTGACACCTTCTTGTGCTTGCCATTTTCGCGTAATCAGTGTTACTTCTACTCCTTGCGCCCTCAATGCACCCAGCGCGCGCGCCACGAAGCGCTCCGCGCCCCCGTGAGGAGTATAGCGTTGGCGCACCAGCGTGATGTTAAGCGGATTCATGAAGGATCGTGAAGCCTATGGCGTCACGCAGAGTGGATCGAGCATTCATTGCTTAATATAAACCTTGCCGCAGCTAACAAATCCGCAACATAAGGTACCCGGCTATCAATCAAGTTACGTTCATTGGAGCCATACCCTGTGGCGACCATGACAGGATGGACACCCGCGGCCAGGGCAGCTTCGATATCGCTGGCTTTATCGCCGATCATATAAGAATGAGCGAGGTCTATGTCCCAATCCCGCTGGGCCTCCAGTATCATCCCAGGGGCGGGTTTGCGACAGTCACATTCCCGGTTATCGCCAAATTCCGGATGATGGGGGCAATAATAATAACCGTCGACCTTTACGTTTTTACTTTCCAATACGCGTGTCACCGATGCGTGCAGTTTTTCGATATCGTCAGCGCCGTAAAAACCCCGCGCAACACCGGCCTGATTGGAAATGACGATCACGAGGAATCCCGCTTCATTAAACATGCGAATCGCGTCAACGGCGCCGGGAATCCACTCCCAGTCCTCGAACTTGAAGAGGTAGTTCTTCTCGACGTTGATGGTGCCGTCACGGTCAATGAAAATGGCGCGTCGCTGCATGAGGTTTCTTTATTGCCCAGGTTGAATCAAAAATCATTCACCAAAGAGCGCGGCTTCGACGCTCTCGCAGAGGGAATGTGCCAGCACGATGTGCAACTCCTGAATGGTACTGGTGCTCGTGCCGTTTGCCACAACGCAGTGATCAGCCATTGTCTTGGCCTGGCCACCATCCCTGCCGCAGAACGCGATACTCGGAAGGTTCATCGCCCGGCACTGTTCAAGCGCTCGCAGGATATTGGACGAGCGTCCCGAGGTGGTGAGGGCCAGGAAAACATCGTGATCACGCATCTTGCCGGCAACCTGCCGTGCAAACACCTCGTCATACCCATAGTCGTTGCCAATGGCGGTCAGGATTGAGCTGTCCACAGTGAGCGCCTCGGCGGGCATGGATGGACGATCCTTGCTGAGCCTGACGACAAATTCGGCCGCCAGGTGCTGGGCATCGGCAGCGGATCCGCCGTTACCGGCGATATAGAGGCGTCCGCCGTTCCGGTAGGCATTGACCACCACCTCTACCGCCCGGCCAAAGATCTCAAGCTGCGCGGCGTTGCCAAGAAATTCCTGCTTCGCCGCAATGGAGGCAATCAGGTTTCTTTTGAGTCTTTCGATGTGCGTCATCATGCGTTCAGCCACTGCAGGTATTCGCGCACGCCTTCGTCAACCGTTTTAAAAGATCCATCGTAACCCGCCGCGCGCAACGCGCCGATATCCGCTTCGGTAAAGCTCTGATAACAGCCGCGCAGTTTTTCAGGGAAGGGAATGTATTCGATCTCTCCCCGGCCATGCCAGGAAACGACGGCGCGCGCAACATCGTTAAAGGTTTGACTGCGGCCGGTGCCGAGATTGAAGATACCCGAATAGTCCGGGTGGTCCAAAAACCATAACTTGGCGGCACAAACATCCTCGACATAGACGAAATCGCGGCGCTGCTCGCCATTGCCGTAGCCATCACAACCCTCAAACAACTTGATCCGCCCTTCCGCCAGCAACTGGTTATTGAAGTGGTAGGCGACGCTGGCCATCGAACCCTTATGCTGCTCACGCGGGCCATAGACGTTGAAGTAACGCAGCCCCACCACCTGGCTTGCAGGGCGCGGGAGGAGACGTACATATTGATCGAACAAAAACTTTGAGTAGCCGTAGACGTTGAGTGGCGCCTCATGCTGGCGCTCCTCGCGGAACACCAGCCCGCCACCATAGACAGATGCCGACGAGGCATACACAAAAGGAAAGCGTCGATCCAGGCAATAGTGCAACAACGCCTTGGAGTACTCGTAATTATTACGCATCATATAGCGTCCGTCCCACTCCGTGGTGGATGAGCAGGCGCCGAGGTGAAACACGGCCTCCACTGGCGCAGCAAGTTCATGCCCCGTCGCCACTTTGGCCAGAAAGTCTTCCTTGTCCAGGTAATCCATGATTTCGCAATCGGCGAGATTTTTGAATTTCACGCCATTGCTGAGATTATCCACCACCAGCACATCACTCCGGCCACGCGCATTGAGCGCCCTGACCAGATTGCTTCCAATAAAGCCGGCGCCACCAGTCACAATAATCACTGTGAATCTCCTCGTTCCTTGCGGATGGTTTCGATAATATTGGTAGTCGAACAGCCTTCTTCATAATGAAGTATCAGCACCTGTCCGCCATTGGCGGTGACGCAGCCGTAGCCAGCCACCTCTTCAGCACGGTAGTCGCCACCCTTTACCAGACAATCGGGCACAACCCCGCAAATCAGGCGCTCCGGGGTATCTTCGGAAAACGGCACTACCCAGCTCACAGAAGCCAGGCCCGCCAGCACCGCCATGCGCCGTTCCAGGGAATTCACCGGGCGCCCGGCACCCTTCAGGCGCTGCACCGAGGCGTCATCGTTGACGGCCACGATCAGGTGGTCGCCGAGGCGTCGCGCCTGCTCCAGATAGGCCACATGGCCCGCATGCAGGATATCGAAACAACCATTGGTCATCACTACAGTCTCGCCATGCGCGCGCGCATCCTGTACCGCGATCAGGAGTTGCTCCTCCGTCATCACACCCCGCCCCGGCGCCTGACCATCGCGCAAGGCGCGCCGCAGTTCCGGTACGCTGACGGTGGCAGTGCCCA
This sequence comes from Gammaproteobacteria bacterium, assembly GCA_040183005.1. Taxonomy (NCBI): domain Bacteria; kingdom Pseudomonadati; phylum Pseudomonadota; class Gammaproteobacteria; species Gammaproteobacteria bacterium. Next base: position 152,659 of record JAMPIW010000009.1, on the reverse strand, counting down.
GCTTGCCGACGACGATCCCCGCCGCCAGATTGGCGAGCGCTGTCGCCGTACCGAGATCCTGCCCTGCTGCAAGCGCAGCCGCCAGCACCGAAATCACGGTATCGCCCGCACCGGTGACATCGTAAACCTCGCGCGCCTGTGCAGGCAGATGCAGCTCCTCGGCGCCCCCCTTGATCATATCCTGGCGCAGCAAGGTCATGCCATGCTCACCGCGCGTGATCAGCAATGCGCCAAAGTCGTGCGCCGCCATCAGCGCCTGCCCCTTATCCACCAGTTCGCGCTCGTCACGGCAATGTCCGACGACAGTCTCAAATTCCGACAGATTGGGCGTAATAAGAGTGGCGCCATGATACAGGCTGAAATCCTTGCCTTTTGGGTCCACCAACACCGGTTTTCCGGCTGCGCGGGCGGCGCTGATCAGTTGCCGCGCCTGGCGCAGGGCGCCCTTGCCGTAGTCGGACAAAACCACGACATCGGCATCCGGCAAGTGACGGAGGAAGTGTTCCAGCAGCAACGTAGCGTCAACATCCTGGGCGGCATCCTCGAAATCCAGGCGGATAAGTTGCTGATGCTGGCTCATTACGCGCAGCTTGGTGGTGGTGGCCAAACCAGGCTGACGCTGGAACAGGCATTCCACACCGGCCGCGCCCAGGCGCTGCTCAAGCGCCTCTGCCGCCGCATCCGCGCCGGTCAGACTGAGCACTAGCACACGCCCCCCCAACGCGGCGATATTCAGCGCCACGTTACCCGCCCCTCCGGGACGCTCCTCCACCTGCTCCACGCGCACTATCGGCACCGGGGCTTCAGGAGAAATGCGCGAGACGGGGCCGTGCCAGTAGCGGTCCAGCATTATATCGCCGACAACCAGAATGCGGCCGGACTCAAAGGAGGGTATCTCGATACGCATGTTTTTTTGATGATTCATGGGGTTATTGGCTTGCCAGACAGCATTATATATCTTTGGCAAAGCAGATGTTATTCCAAAGACATCAATAGACGCCCTTGCTGCCCGTTGGCCGTGACTTGAACCGGCGATGCACCCACAAATACTGCTCAGGGATGAGGCGCACCTGCGCCTCAAAAAGCGCGTTGATGCGCGCGGTATCCTTCTCAGCGTCACCGCTGGGGAAATTCTCTAATGCGGGCTGCAAGGTAATCCGGTAACCCTGGTCACCCGGCAGGCGCTCGGGAAAGATCGGAATCACCGATGCGTTGCCAAGACGCGCCAGCTCCGCCGTTGCTGTCATGGTCGCTGCCGACACACCGAAGAAGGGCACAAAGACACTATGGTTGCCCGAATAATCCTGGTCGGGTGAATACCACACCGCCTTGTTGTTCTTGAGCGCGCGCAGCATGGCGCGGATGTTGCCATGATCAATGACCGAGCCGTGCCGCTGGCGCGCACGGCGCATCACCTCTTCAAACAACGCATTGTTATGCGGGCGGTAGGTGGCATACAGCGGCACGCGCATGGCCAATAATGTTGTGGCAATTTCCACGGTGGTAAAGTGCGCCATGAGCAGGATCACCCCCCGTCCCTCATTCAGTGCCATATCGAGATGTTCCACCCCTTCCACATGCGCCAGAGGACGCAATCGCGCGGGCGACGCCCACCAGGACAGCACAATCTCCATCATACCCATGCCCAGCGACTCGAAGTGCCTGCGAAGCAGGTCGTAGCGCTGAGCATCGGTCAACTCCGGGAAACACAGCGCCAGATTGACGGAGGCGACATGCCGCCGATGCCCGGGCAGCGCCAGCAGCAACCTGCCCAGCATGCGACCCGCGCGCATCAACCAGGCATATGGCAGCCGGGCCAGGGACCACGTAATACCGAAGCCTATCCAGAGCGGCCAGTAACGGGGAGAAAGGAAACGGCTGGCGGGAAATGAGGTATCAGTCACGGGACAAGGATGATAACCAGCACAGAGCCGTTTGTAAAATCAGGACAATCAAGCGACTACCATGCGGACGGCAGTTTTTCATTGGTAATGGTCTTGCCTTCGATATATCTCCCCGGCCGTCGAAGGTATCGGCATCGGGGCTACAACTGCCTGAGTACTTATTACGAATTCCTTATGCCAATTCTCTCCAACATAGCAAAGTCCACCCACTGAAACGATTTTATCAGGTCCGGTATTCCGCGTTAATCCGCACGTAGTCATAGGAGAAATCACAGGTCCACACCCTGTCGTGATGTGTACCACGGCCAAGGTGGATTCGCACGGTGATTTCGTCACGCTTCATCACCTGCTGCCCCAGTTCCTCACGGTATTCAGGCGCGCGGCCGCCGTTGCGGACGATACAGACTTCATCAAGATAGATAGAGATTCGTCCAACATCCAGGCCAGCGAGCCCGGCGCGGCCCACGGCAGCGAGGATGCGGCCCCAGTTGGGGTCGCTGGCAAAGAATGCGGTTTTGACCAAAGGAGAATGGGCGACGGCATAGGCCACCAGCGCGCACTCATCAATGCTCCCGCCCTCTTGCACGTCGACAGTGATCAGCTTGGTAGCGCCTTCGCCATCACGGATGATGGCCTGCGCAAGCTCAGTGCAAACCTCGGCAACTGCCGCGCACAGCAGCTTATAGGCAGCACTGGATGTGCTGGCAATGGGCGCGAGCGTGCTTTTCCCTGTGGCGATCAGCACGCATGCGTCGTTGGTGGAGGTGTCGCCGTCCACGGTGATGCGGTTAAATGACACTGCCACCGCTTCGTTTAGGCATTGCTGCAAAAGCACGGGATCACAGGCCGCATCGGTGGCGACAAAGGCGAGCATGGTGGCCATGTCGGGACGGATCATGCCCGAGCCTTTGGCGATACCGGTGACGGTGACTGCCTGCCCGTCTATTAGCAGGTGGCGCGACGCGCCCTTGGGCACAGTGTCGGTGGTCATGATGCCGTGGGCGGCATCGTCCCAGCCCGCCTCATTCAGATTTGCGCAGGCCTCGGGCAACCCAGCAGCGATGCGCTGCACCGGTAAGGGCTCGCCGATCACGCCGGTGGAAAATGGCAGGACGGACTCGGGCACACACCCGACCTGTTGCGCCAGCGCGGCGCAACAGGCCAGAGCGTCACGCATGCCCTGTTCGCCAGTGCCGGCATTGGCGTTGCCGGTGTTGACCAGCAGGTAGCGGGCGGTAGCAAGATGATTGCGGGCCACGATCACCGGCGCGGCGCAGAAGGCGTTGCGCGTGAACACGGCGGCGCAACGCGCGCCCTCTGCCAGCTCCACCACCACCAGATCACGCCGCCCTGGCTTTTTGATACCTGCGCATGCCGTGCCGAGGCGGATGCCTGCTACCGGATGCATCTCTGGCAAACCTGTCAATCCTACCGCCACTATTTTGCCCTCCGGCCCTCTCCCCTGCCCTCTCCCGCAAAGCGGGAGAGGGGGAGTCAAAACATGAAATGGATTACACCAGCTTCCCATGACAATTTTTATACTTCTGACCCGAGCCGCACGGGCAAGGTTCGTTACGTCCGACCTTACGGCCTTCGCGTACGACAGGGGTGTGCTGATCCTCACCTATCGCTACTTCGTCTGCCCCATCCACAGCCATGGCGCTCACCTGCGCATGCTCAAAATGCATGGGGACATGCGAGCGGCGCTGCTCTTCGACGGCCTGCACATCTTCCTCGGCGCGAATCTGTACCCTGGAGAGGATGCTAATCACCTCGCGCTTGATGTTGCCCAGCATCATGCCAAACATCTCGAAGGCTTCGCGCTTGTACTCCTGTTTGGGATTTTTCTGGGCATAGCCGCGCAGATGGATACCCTGGCGAAGGTGATCCATCGCCGCCAGGTGATCCTTCCAGTGCGTATCCAGCACTTGCAGCATCACCGCCTTTTCAAAGTGGCGCATCACGGGGCTGCCCGCCTCGGCTTCCTTGGCGGCATAGGCCTTTTCCACCTCATCGCGAATGCGCTCGCGCAGCGTCTCTTCGTGCAGGTTTTCGTCGGCATGCAGCCATCCCGCGATATCAAGCTTCAGGCTGAACTCAGCCTCCAGCGCATCTTGCAAACCGGGGATATCCCACTGCTCGTCAAGGCTGTGCGGCGGAATGTACTGACTGATCAAGGCCTCCATCACATCGCCGCGTATCGCGGCAATGGTTTCGGACACATCATCGGACTCCATCAGGTGGTTGCGCTGCTCATAAATCACCTTGCGCTGATCGTTGGCGACATCGTCGTATTCCAGCAATTGCTTGCGGATATCGAAGTTGTGCCCTTCCACCTTGCGCTGGGCGTTTTCTATCGCCTTGCTGACCCAGGGATGCTCAATCGCCTCGCCTTCCTCCATGCCCAGTTTCTGCATGATCGCGGATACGCGGTCAGAGGCGAAAATGCGCATCAGGTTATCTTCCAGCGACAGGTAAAAGCGCGTCGAACCGGCATCGCCCTGCCGTCCCGAACGGCCGCGCAACTGGTTGTCGATGCGCCGCGACTCGTGACGCTCGGTGCCGATAATGTGCAACCCGCCCAGCGCCAGCACCTGGTCATGGCGCTTCTGCCATTCATCGCGCAGCCGCTGCACAGTTTGTTCATCGGGCTCTTTCAGCGCGGCAATCTCCGCCTCAAGACTACCGCCCAGCACGATGTCGGTACCGCGGCCCGCCATATTGGTAGCGATGGTCACTCCACCCGGACGCCCGGCCTGGGCTATGATCTCCGCCTCGCGGTCATGCTGCTTGGCGTTGAGCACCTCATGCTTGATTTTTTGCTCGGTGAGCAGGCGCGACAGGTGCTCGGATGACTCAATTGAGGCCGTACCCACCAGCACCGGCTGGCCACGCTCCCGGCATCCTTTGATATCTTCAATGATCGCGGTAAACTTTTCCTTGGCGGTAAGATAAATCAGATCGCCATGATCCTTGCGGATCATGGGCCGATTGGTGGGGATGACCACCACCTCCAGACCATAGATCTGCTGGAATTCATAGGCCTCGGTATCCGCCGTGCCGGTCATGCCCGCCAGTTTGTTATAAAGCCGGAAATAGTTCTGGAAGGTAATCGATGCCAGCGTCTGATTCTCATTCTGGATTGACACGCCTTCCTTCGCTTCTACCGCCTGGTGCAACCCATCTGACCAGCGGCGCCCCGGCATGATGCGGCCCGTGAATTCGTCGACGATGATCACCTCACCGTCCCGCACGATGTATTCGACATCGCGGTGGTAGAGCACATGCGCGCGCAAGGCCGCATTCAGGTGGTGCATCAGACTGATGTTGGCGGCGTCGTACAGACTCTCGCCTTCCTCCAGCAGTCCGGCCTTCAGTAACAATTCCTCGGCCTGCGCGTGACCTTCCTCGGTGAGATAGACCTGCCGCGCCTTTTCGTCCACGGAATAGTCGCCCGGCCCTTCCTCCACGTCCTGCTTGGTCAGCTTGGGAATAAGCACATTAATCTTTTTGTACATATCCGAGCTGTCTTCGGCAGGGCCGGAGATGATCAACGGCGTGCGTGCCTCGTCGATCAGGATCGAATCGACCTCGTCAATCACCGCATAATGCAGGGGACGCTGCACGCGGTCGGCGGGGCTGAACGCCATGTTGTCGCGCAGATAGTCAAATCCGAACTCGTTATTGGTACCGTAGGTGATGTCCGCCGCATACGCCTCGCGCTTGGTGGCGGAATCCTGCCCGGAGAGAATTACGCCCGTGGTCAACCCCAGGAAACTATAGAGCCTGCCCATCCAGGCGGAGTCGCGGCGCGCCAGGTAATCATTGACCGTCACCACATGCACGCCATTGCCAGCCAAGGCATTCAGGTAGACAGGAAGTGTCCCGACCAGGGTTTTACCCTCGCCAGTGCGCATCTCGGCAATCTTGCCATCGTGCAGCGTCATGCCGCCGACTAATTGCACGTCGAAGTGACGCATGTTCATGACACGCTTGCCCGCCTCGCGCACCGTGGCGAAGGCTTCCGGCAACAAGGCGTCAAGAGCCTCGCCCTTGGCAAGCCGCTGCCGAAACTCTTCGGTCTTGGCGCGCAACGCGTCATCGGACAGGACCGTATACTGAGGCTCAAGCGCGTTGATGCGCGCCACAGTGCTTTGCATGGCTTTTATGAGCCGCTCATTGCGGCTGCCAAAAATTTTGCTCAGGAATTTGGTGACCATGGGATAATCAATTCAGAAATCGGAGGATGGGGAAAGGAGCTAGAAGTCTGTCTGACTTAGGTAGACTCCTAGGATAAAGGCTCCCAGTCTATATTATGTTTTCGTTTACATCGCAATCATTAAAAAACATGCCAATCAAGACACCTAAACGCATAGCCGGTCTGCTGGCGGGAAGCCATGACATACTCCAGCCGCTACTCGCCCGCGCCAAGCGGCTAGAGCAGTTGAACCACGCCTTGCGCAGCCAGCTTCCACCGCCGCTAAATCAGCACTGCCAGGTGGCAAACATCCGGGGTGATACGCTGGTATTGCATGCCGACTCATCCGCTTGGGCGCTGAAGCTGCGTTATAGCGTGCCCGTCATGCTTGCACAACTGCAAAAGCAACCGGCCCTACAGCACCTGCGCGGCATCGACATCAAGGTCAGGCCCGCCAGCATAGCCGCTGCCCCGGCAGAAAAACCAAGGCGCGCGCACATGTCCGGGGACACCGCCAGCCTGCTTGACAGTATGGCCGATGCCATCGCCCACCCCAGACTCCAGGCCGCACTGCACCGTCTGGCGCGGCATGGAAAACAACGCTAAATCAATTGCTCAACCCGCCGTCACCGGCTGCAGGAATGATATGGGTGCGGACTTGTTGCCTTCTTCAAAAGTCACCAGTTCCCAGGCCTTTTCGTTGGCCATCAGCGCGCGCAACAGACGATTGTTCAATTGGTGCCCCGACTTGTAGCCGCTGAACGCGCCGATCAGGCTGTGCCCCAGCAAGTAGAGGTCGCCCACGGCGTCCAGCACCTTGTGCTTGACGAATTCGTCCTCGTAACGCAGGCCATCTTCGTTGAGGATGCGGTAGTCATCCACGACAATCGCGTTATCGGGGCTGCCACCCAATGCCAGCTTGTTTTTGCGCAGCATCTCTATGTCGCGCATAAAACCGAAGGTGCGGGCCCGGCTGACTTCCTTGACAAACGAGGTCGTGGAGAAATCCACAACCACCTCTTGAGGACGCCCCTTGAAGGCGGGGTGGTCGAAGTCAATGCTGAACGAAACCTTAAAGCCATCAAAAGGATCGAAGCGGGCCCACTTGTCGCCATCCTGAACAAGCACGGACTCCTTGATGCGAATAAAGCGCTTGGGCGCATTCTGCTCTACCACGCCAGCCGACTGGATGAGGAACACAAAGGGGCCGGCACTGCCATCCATGATTGGCACCTCAGGCGCGCTGATGTCGATATAGGCATTGTCGATCCCCAGACCCGCCAGCGCCGACAACAGATGCTCCACGGTGGAAACAGACGCAGCACCGCTACCCAGCGTTGTGGATAAACGGGTATCGCCGACGTTGTCCGGGGAGGCGTGGATTTCCACCGGCGGATCAAGATCCACGCGGCGAAACACGATGCCCGCATCGGCAGCGGCAGGACGAAGTGTCAGATAAACCTTTTCGCCGGTGTGCAAACCAACACCTGTGGCCCTGATGACGTTCTTTAATGTGCGCTGCTTGATCATGCTAACAATACCACGATATCCATACACGATAGCCTACCCTGCCCCACCATCATGGAGGGACACCGCAAACCTTCTTTGGCGTCATGTTATCACAGCGCAAGAAGCCCTGCCTAGTAAAAACAACCCTGGCTACTGGCCGGTACTCCGGCCAGTGCAGCCCGTCAATCCGCCTGCCGGCGCAGAAACGCAGGGATATCCAGGTAATCCAGATTGGAGTCCAGATTGATCGCCTGCGCATGACGCCCGGACACGGCCTGGTTGCGCATTACTGTCGGACGGTCCAGCTTGCCGTAATCAATGTCGCCCATGCCAAATCCAGCATTTTGGTCGCTGGAATAGCCGCTCTGCGCACTGTTGTGCCCGGCGCTTAGTCCGGCGACACTCTGGTAAACCAGCTTGACCGGCTTTTCGGTAATTTCCTCGCGTCCGCCCAGCCCGGTTGCAACTACGGTGACACGCAGCTCGCCAGCCACCATATCAGGATCGATCACCGTGCCCACCACCACGGTGGCGTTCTCCGAGGCAAACTCTTTGATGATATTGCCGACCTCTTCAAATTCACCAATGGACATGTCCAGGCCGGCAGTGACGTTCACCAGGATGCCGCGTGCGCCGGACAGATTGATGTCTTCCAGTAGCGGGCTGGCAACGGCGGCCTCGGCGGCGCGTCTTGCGCGATCAGCGCCGCTGGCGGAACCCGAGCCCATCATGCCCATGCCCATCTCGGACATCACGGTGCGCACGTCGGCAAAGTCGACGTTGATCAGGCCGGGGCGTGTTATCAGCTCCGCGATGCCCTGCACAGCGCCCAACAAGACGTTGTTCGCCGACTTGAAGGCATCGAGCAGGGATACGCCCTTGCCCAGCACGGAGAGCAGTTTTTCGTTGGGGATAGTGATCAACGAATCGACATGTTGCGCCAGCTCCTTGATACCGGCTTGCGCTACCTTCATGCGCTTGGCGCCTTCGAAGGGGAACGGCTTGGTCACCACTGCCACAGTCAGGATACCCATTTCCCTTGCAATCTGTGCCACGATAGGCGCAGCGCCGGTGCCGGTGCCGCCGCCCATGCCCGCGGTGATAAACAGCATGTCGGTCCCTTCGATCAGCTCCATGATACGGTCACGATCTTCCAGCGCCGCCTGTCTGCCGACATCGGGATTGGCGCCCGCGCCCAGCCCTTTGGTCATGCTGCCGCCCAGTTGCAGCACGGTGCGCGCCGAGGATTTTTTCAGCGCCTGCGCGTCGGTATTGGCGCAGATGAAATCGACGCCATCGATGCTCGCCACCACCATATGCTCAACAGCATTACCGCCACCGCCACCCACACCGATAACCTTGATTACTGCGTTTTGACTGTATGCATCCATTAATTCAAACATGATCTTATCTCCTAAATAGCCCGCCAAATGAACTGTCATTACCACAGAGACACCGAAAACTCCGTGGCCACACCCTTGAAACTAAAAACTCCCCTGAAACCAGCCCCTCATCCTTTCCCACATGTTCTTGACGCCCTCTTTCACCTTCGCTTCACTGCCACGCCCATGGCGCTGCTGGCAACCGAACAGCAGCAGTCCGACACCCGTGGCATGAATCGGATTGCGCACCACATCCACCAACCCCACGACATTTTGCGGAACCCCCAGGCGTACCGGCATGTGGAAAATTTCCTCGGCGAGCTCGACCACGCCTTCCATCTTGGACGTGCCGCCAGTCAGCACAATGCCGGCGGCAATCAGGCCTTCAAATCCGCTACGCCGCAGTTCGGCCTGAACCAGGCTCAACAATTCTTCATAGCGCGGCTCAATCACTTCGGCCAAGGTCTGGCGCGCCAGACGGCGCGATGGGCGCTCTCCGACGCCGGGCACTTCGATGGTTTCATTGACGCTGGCCAGTTGCCGCAGCGCGCAGCCGTATTTGATCTTGATGTCCTCGGCAAACTGGGTGGGCGTGCGCAGCGCCACGGCAATATCATTGGTCACCTGATCGCCGGCGATGGGTATCACTGCCGTATGGCGAATCGCACCGTCGGTAAAAATGGCAATGTCCGTGGTACCGCCGCCAATATCGACCAGGCACACGCCCAGCTCTTTTTCATCTTCTGTCAATACGGCGTAGCTGGAGGCGAGCTGCTCGAGGATGACGTCGTCTACCTCAAGACCGCAGCGCCGCACGCATTTCTCGATATTCTGCGCCGCGCTCACCGCGCCGGTAACGATGTGTACCTTGGCCTCAAGGCGCACGCCCGACATGCCAATGGGCTCGCGGATGCCCTCCTGGTGATCGATAATGAATTCCTGCGGCAGGATATGCAGGATCTTCTGGTCGGCAGGAATCGCCACCGCGCGCGCGGCGTCGATAACGCGGTCGACATCGGCCTGCGTCACTTCCTGGTCACGTATCGCCACGATGCCATGCGAATTGAGGCTGCGGATGTGACTGCCCGCGATGCCCGCATAGACGGAGTGAATCTGGCAGCCCGCCATCAGCTCCGCCTCTTCCACGGCGCGCTGGATGGATTGCACGGTGGACTCAATATTCACCACCACGCCCTTTTTCAGGCCGCGTGACGGATGCGAGCCGATGCCGATGATATCGACCCTCCCCTCCGGCGTAATCTCGCACACAATCGCCACCACCTTGGAGGTGCCGATATCGAGACCTACGATCAAATCTTTGTCAGACTTCTTGGACATTTAAATCTTTTACCCCTGATTAAACCCGTTGTGTTGCTGCGCAACGCTTGGCGGGTTACGCAAAAAAACGCTAACCCACCCTGCATTTGCGCCATTCCGCTTCATACTTTCTTCCAGCGCACCGCAAATCCGTTCGTGTACCGCAGATCCACCTCGCCGATATCCGCCGCGCGTGCTGCCAGCGCTATCGGATAGATGCGTGCGAAACGTGTCAGGCGCGCATCGTCCGCAACGTGGCCCAACACCAGCAGGGCACTGTTATCCAACTCGATCCGCCAGGAGCGGCGATCATCCAGCGATACGCGGCTGACATGCAGCGCGAGTGGCCTTAAGGTCTTATCGATATCCCGATAACGCGCGGCGACCCTAGTCTCGCTGCCTTGCGGTCCCTGCAACTCAGGCAACCCTGCCGGATAACCCGCCGCAGGCGGAAAGAACAGCGCGCCCTGGCTGTTGACCAATCCGCCACTGCCCCAACGCGCCACGGGCAGATGTTCCACGACGGCAATCTGCAGCGTATCCGGCCAGACTCGGCGCACGCTGACGGAATTCACCCACGGCAAGCGCAGCACGGCATCCCTGACTGCGTCGACATCGACATTGAAAAACCCTCCCGCCGTATACGCGGACGCCGCCTGCTGCAACTGTTGTGTACTCAGGTGGTGAAATTGGCCTTCAACCTTCACCGCCGCAATTGGCAAGGTGCGTGGATCATCCAGCTTCACCCAGCCCCACGCCGCCAACCCGCACAACATCACGCCCAGCGCCGCCATGACGATCACGCGGGCATTGATGCGCGCTCGCCAACCGCCGTCGGCTTGAACCGGCTCGATGCGTCGATTGGTTTTAGGACGTTTGCTGAACATAATCGTTCGAAATCTCTTTCCTTAGCTTGATTGCAGCGTTGTTTCCAACACCTGCCATACCAGTTCGTCAAACTCGATTCCGGCGACACGGGCCGCCATCGGCACCAGGCTGTGGCTGGTCATGCCGGGCGAGGTATTCATCTCCAGAAAATAGGGGTTACCCTGGTGGTCGATGATGAGGTCTACCCGCGCCCAGCCATGGCACCCCAGCACGCGGAAAGCGCGCAGCACGACGTCGTGCAGGCGGCTCTCTTCTTCGGCGGGAAGGCCCGGGCAGTAGTAGCGTGTATCGTCGCGGAAATACTTGGCCTGGTAATCATAAAATTCGCACGGTGTTTCTATACGGATCGAAGGCAGTACGCGATCGCCCAGGATGGGGAACTGTACTTCTTGCCCTTCGATAAACTGTTCCGCGAGCACCAGACTGTCATGTTGCGACGCCACGCGCCAGGCTTCCACGAGCTGATCGGCACGGGTCACTTTGGCGATACCGATGCTGGATCCCTCGGTAGCTGGTTTGACGAAAATCGGCAATCCGAGCTGGTGCGCGACGGCCTCGGGGTCGAACCCTTCCTCCAGCAGGACATAGCGTGGCGTGGGAACGCCTGTGGCCTGCCACACCAACTTGGTGCGCCACTTGTCCATCGCCAGCGCGCTCGCCAACACGCCACTGCCGGTATAAGGAATGTCCATGAGTTCCAGTGCGCCCTGGATGGTGCCGTCTTCGCCGTAGCGTCCGTGCAATATGATGAAGGCACGGTCATAGCCGCGCAGTTCAGCCAGATCACGTTCGGCGGGATCAAAGGGATGGGCATCTACACCACGGCTGCGCAGTCCATCAAGCACGGCGTTGCCGCTCATCAGCGAAACTTCGCGTTCGGCGGAGCGGCCGCCCAGCAATACTGCAACCTTGCCGAAATCCGCTGGATTATTGGTCTTGTGCGTCATGGCTCAAACCTCTTTTGACGGGGGACGCTCACCGATGATGTGCGCCTCCCGGATTAATCTAATGCTGTGATCGCGCTCCACCACATCTGCTACATGCGCGATTAATGCCTCAATGTCCGCAGCCGTTGCATTGCCGGTATTCACAATGAAATTAGCGTGCTTGGCGGACACGCAGGCGCCACCGATGCACATGCCCTTCAGTCCACTGGCCTCGATCAACCGCGCCGCATGGTCGCCGGGCGGATTGCGGAACACAGATCCGCAACTGGGCTGATTGGTCGGCTGGGTGCGGTTGCGCTGCTCCAGCAATTCTTTGATGCGTGCCTGGCTGGCCTCGGTGTCGCCGCTCTGCAACCTGAAATTCGCAGCGATGAACCATTCCCCCGCAGGCCCCGTGACGCTGCGATAGCCGACGCGGTATTCGTCCGGCTTGCGTATATGACGCAAGCCCTTGTGATCAATGGTCTCCACTGATTCCACCAGCGGCCAGGTCTCGCCACCGAAGGCACCTGCGTTCATCGCCAAGGCTCCACCTACCGTGCCGGGGATGCCGGCGAAAAACTCGATACCCACCAGCCCCTGGCGCGCGCAGTAACGAGCCACTTTGGCGCAAGGCACGCCCGCCTCGGCGCGCACAGTGACGCCGTCATGCTGTAACCCGCCCAGCGCGCCGGAAATCATGATGACGGTGCCGACGATACCGCCGTCACGCACCAGCAGATTGCTGCCCAGACCAACCCAGAAGAGCGGTTCGTTCTCCGGCAACTGGCTCAGGAACAGCGCCAGATCATCGATGTCGGCAGGCAGATAAAACTGCCGGGCCGGGCCACCCACGCGCCAAGTGGTGTGGCGCGCCATAGGCTCATCACGGAGCAGGGTGCCACGCAAGGCCGGTGGCTGGTGCATGGCCATCACGCTATCAAGTCTTTAAGTTGCTGCGGCAATTTCGCCGCCGCTGCACCGATGTCGCCCGCGCCCAGCGTGAGCAGAATGTCACCCTTGCGCAGCAGCCCGGCTAGCGTTTCCGGCAGCTCAGCAACGCGTTCCACGAACACGGGATCAGCATGGCCGCGCGCCCGGATGGCGCGGCATAGTGTTCGTCCGTCGGCCCCGGCAATCGGCGCTTCACCGGCGGGATACACCTCCACCAACGCCAGTACGTCCACCTCGGAGAGCACCTTGGAAAAGTCTTCAAACAGGTCGCGGGTGCGCGTGTAGCGATGCGGCTGGAACGCTACCACAAGGCGGCGCTCAGGCCAGCCGGCGCGAATCGCCTGCACCACGGCTGCGACCTCGCGCGGATGATGGCCGTAATCGTCGATCATTAGTACACTCCCCGCAGGGGTGTCGATCTCGCCATAATTCTGGAGACGCCGTCCGACGCCCTGGAACCCTGCCAGGCCGCGTAAAATCGCGTCATCGGCAACATCCACCTCATGGGCGATAGCTATCGCCGCCAAGGCGTTGAGCACATTGTGGCGGCCTGCCAGATTCGCGGTGACCGTCAACCAGCCGGGTTGACCGGGGCGCGACACGGTGAAGTAGGTGCGATCCTGCTCCTGGCGAATATCGCTGGCGAAAATATCCGCGCCGCTGTCCTCACCGATACCATAGGTAATCACCGGACGTGTCACCTGCGGCAGGATCTGGCGCACCACCGGATCATCCAGGCACAGCACCGCCAGCCCATAAAAGGGCAGGTGGTGCAGAAACTCGACAAAGGTCTGGCGCAGCCGCCCAAAATCGCCACCGTAGGTCTCCATATGGTCGGCGTCGATGTTGGTCACCACGGCGATCATTGGCTGTAAATACAAAAAAGATGCGTCGCTCTCGTCGGCCTCGGCCACCAGATATTGACCCGCGCCGAGACGGGCGTTGGCGCCGGCGCTGTTGAGCCGCCCACCGATCACGAAAGTGGGATCCAGGCCACCCTCGGCGAGCAGGCTGGCAGCCAGGCTGGTGGTGGTGGTTTTCCCGTGTGTACCCGCCACTGCAATGCCTTGGCGGAAACGCATCAGTTCGGCGAGCATCTCGGCGCGCGGCACCACTGGGATACGCAGACGCTGCGCCTCGATCACCTCGGGATTGTCCGCGCGCACGGCGGTGGATGTCACCACCACGTCGCACCCGTTGACACACTCCGCGCTGTGACCCAGCGTGATGGTCACACCCAGTTCTGCCAGGCGACGCGTTGCCGCGTTCTCATGGACATCCGAACCGGATACCTGATAGCCAAGGTTGTGCAGCACTTCAGCGATGCCGCTCATGCCCGCGCCGCCGATGCCTACAAAATGAATACGTTTAATGCGTCTCATGCTCGCGCCGCCTCCAAACACAGTGCCGCCACTACGCGGGTAGATTCCGGCTTCGCCAGACGCCGTGCGATGCGCGCCATATCCAAAAGTTTTTGCCTGCCCTGCTCCGGCGCCTCGCAGAAACCGGCGAGCAGTTTACCCAGAGACTGTGCGGTAAGCTGCGGCTGCGGCGCCAATATGGCCGCACCCGCATCCGCCAGGTACGCCGCGTTGTGCGTCTGATGGTCATCCACCGCGAACGGATAAGGCACCAGAATCGATGCCACGCCCGCCGAGGCCAGCTCCGACACCGTCAAGGCTCCAGCACGGCACAGCACCAGATCAGCCCAGGCATAGGCCTCTGCCATATCACCGATGAACGGGTCGACACGTGCCGCAACGCCCGCTTGCCGGTAAGATTCACGGGCGGCTTCAATGTGCTTTTTTCCCGCCTGATGCCATACCTCGGGGCGTATCCCCGGCTCCATCACCTTGATGGCATCGGGCACCGTTTGATTGAATACCTGCGCACCCAGGCTGCCACCCACCACCAGCAGGCGCAGCACACCACTGCGTCCGGCCAGGCGTTGCTCCGGCGGCGGCAGCGCGGTGATCTCGGCGCGTATAGGATTGCCGGTGGCGATGGCCTTGCGCCGCCCCGGAAAAGTGCCCGGGAAGGCCTCCAGGACCTTATTCGCCAGCCGCGCCAACCAACGGTTGGTCATCCCAGCGAGGGCATTCTGTTCGTGGATCACCAGCGGCTTGCGCAGCAGCCAGGTGATAAACCCGCCGGGGCCGGTGACAAAGCCGCCCATCCCCAACACTGCCATCGGACGGCGACGCATCACTATCGCCAGCGATTGCGCCATCGCAACCATCAGCTTGAAGGGCGCCAGCAGCAGGCTGAGCGGCCCCTTGCCGCGCAGGCCGCTGATCGACACCCATTCGATGTCGATACCGGCGCGCGGCACCACCTCGGCTTCCAGGCCGGCACGGGTACCCATCCACACCACCTCAACCCCTTGCGCGCGCAGCTCGTCTGCCACTGCCAGGGCCGGAAAAACGTGTCCGCCGGTGCCGCCCGCCATAATCAAAACCCGCTGTACGCTCATGACGCCACGGCTCCCGCAACACGCACCACAGGAGCGGTTCGCGCATGGTCGTGCGCGCGGGTTTCATGCGCGACACGCAACAGCAATGCCACGGCCACACACATCACCACAATACTGCTGCCGCCGTAACTCATCAGTGGCAGGGTCAGCCCCTTGGTCGGCAGCACGCCCATGTTGACACCGATATTGATAATCGCCTGCAAGCCGATCCACAACCCAAGTCCATAGGCGAGATAGGCCGCGAAGCTGTGCCCGGCTTTTTCCGCCATCCGGCCAATGATATAGGCGCGCACCACAAGCAGCGTAAACAGACCGATCACCATTAATGAACCTACCAAGCCCAACTCTTCAGCCAGCACTGCAAATAAAAAATCGGTGTGCGCTTCAGGCAGATAGAACAATTTCTGCACACTCGCGCCCAGCCCCACGCCAAACCACTCGCCGCGCCCGAAGGCGATCAGCGCCTGGGTCAACTGGAAGCCACTGTCGAACGGATCGGCCCACGGATTCATAAAACCCGTCAGCCGCGCCATGCGGTACGGCGACGAAAAAATCAGCCCCACCACCGCCACCGCCAACCCCGCCATCAGCACCGCGAATGGCAAAAGACGCGCGCCGCCCAGGAACAACATACCCAGCGCAGTGGCAAACATGACCGCGGTGGCGCCGAAATCCGGCTCCAGCAATAGCAGCAGCGCGATCAACGTCAGCAACAGCATTGGCTTGATAAAGCCCAGAATTGAATTACGTACCTCGGCCCCGTGGCGCACCAGATAACCGGCGATATAGACCACCACGAATAGTTTCACCGGCTCGGACGCCTGCAAATTAAACAATCCCAAGGAGACCCAACGCTGACTACCGTTGATCACCTTGCCTATTCCCGGCAGCAACACCAATGCCAGCAACACCATGCCAACCAGCAGCAGCGTGCTGCCCGCCTTCTCCCAATACACCAGGCGGGTACGCGCCACCAGCACCGCTGCAATCACGCCCACCATCACAAACGCCACCTGGCGGATGATGTAATAAAAGGGATGGCCAAACTGGCGCTCGGCGATATTGAGCGAGGCGGAACTCACCATCACCACCCCCAGCACCAGCAGCGTGAGCGCCGCACCGAGCAGCCAGGGATCACCCAATGGCAGCGCGACTGCGGATCGTGCCGGTGCCTGGGGGCGACTCCCGCTACGCGGACGCGGCATTACCACCCCGCCCCGCCCGGCAACCTTGCTGGAGCTCTTTCCGCGCGGCGCCCAGATTTTCATGGCACGCGCAATCATGCGGTCACCTTCAACACTGCGTTGGTGAACGCATTGCCACGTTCTTCATATCCGCTAAACATGTCGAAACTGGCGCAGGCCGGTGACAACAGCACGACATCGCCCGATTGCGCCAGACGGCGTGCCTGAGCCACGGCATCTTCCATGCTTGCCGCATGCACCACTGGCGTCACGCCACCCAGCGCGGCTTCGATGAGCGGCGCGTCGCGTCCGATCAACACCACGGCGCGCGTCTTGTTCGCGGCGGCCTGGCGCAACGGTGTAAAGTCCGCCCCTTTACCCAGTCCACCGGCAATCAGCACTACCTTGTCCGGCATACCTAGCAGAGCGGCGAGGGTGGCGCCGACGTTGGTGCCCTTGGAATCGTTGTACCAGGCCACCCCATCGCGTTCGGCCACCCATTGGCTGCGGTGCGGCAGGCCGGGAAATTCGCGCAGGGTTTGCAGCATTGACTCCATCGGCAAGCCCACGGCATCACCCAAGGCCAGTGCTGCCAGGGCATTGGCGACATTGTGCAAACCCTTGATGCGCACTTCGGTCACTGGCATCAGCGGTTCGCTATTCCGCGCCAGCCAGGGCCCATGCACCCGCTGCATAACCCCGAAATCCTTAAACTCCGGTTCACCCAGGCCAAAGCGCACAGTGCGTCTGCCCGTCTGCGCCATGCCCATCACCACAGGATCATCAATGTTGAGCACCATCACACCGTCGCCGTGAAAAATGCGCTGCTTGGCAGCAACATATTCATTCATATCCTGATAACGATCCATGTGATCAACGCTGATGTTGAGCACCGTTGCCGCTGCGGCATTGAGCGAGGATGTGGTCTCAAGCTGAAAACTGGACAGCTCCAGCACATACAGATCCGGCTCCGCTGTACCGATCAGATCAAGCGCGGGCATGCCAAGGTTACCTCCGACACGCACACTGCGTCCGGCATGATTGGCCATCTCGCCCACCAGTGTGGTCACGGTGCTCTTGCCGTTCGAGCCAGTGATCGCCACCACGGGCGCGACAGCATGGCGCGCAAACAACTCAATGTCACCCAGCACCGGCACACCGCGACCTATGGCCTGAGCAATCAGCGGTTCACGTAGCGACACGCCGGGACTCACCACCAATTGCTGCGCGGCGGCAAAGGCGGCGGGATCAAAACCGCCAATAAAGACCGCCATACCCGGAAACTCCTGCTCCAGAGCGGCCAATCCCGGCGGGAAATCGCGGCTATCGGTCACGGCCACCGGCACCCCACGCGCGGCGAGAAAGCGCGCGCAGGACAGGCCGGTCTTACCCAGCCCCACGATCAAAGTATTGAGTTTTGCCTCACCCATGCTCAATCAGCGCTCATCGTATCTTCAGTGAACTCAAACCAATCAGCACCAGGATCACGGTAATAATCCAGAAGCGCACGATGACGCGCGGTTCCGGCCAGCCCTTCAATTCATAATGATGATGCAACGGCGCCATGCGGAAGATGCGTTGACCGGTGAGCTTGTATGAACCGACTTGCAGCATCACCGACACAGCCTCCATCACGAACACCCCGCCCATGATGAGCAGAACCAGTTCCTGACGCACCACCACCGCTACCACACCCAGCGCCGCACCGAGGGCGAGGGCGCCGACATCACCCATGAACACCTGCGCCGGATAGGTGTTGAACCACAAAAAACCCAGACCCGCCCCGACGATTGCACCGCAAAAAACGGCGACCTCACCCACCCCCGCGACATAGGGGACACTGAGGTAAGGAGCAAATTTGGCATGCCCTGCAACATAGGCAAATACCGCCAGCGCCCCTGCCACTAAAACAGTGGGCATGATCGCCAGACCATCCAGGCCATCGGTCAGGTTGACCGCGTTGCTGGTGCCGACGATGACAAAATAGGTGAGCAGGATGAACACTACCCCCAGCTCGATGGAGGCATGCTTGAGGAACGGTATCAGCAAGTCGGTTTCGGCCGGCGTTGCAGCATAGTGATAGATGAACGCCGCAGCACCAAACCCTACCACCGACTGCCAGAAATACTTGGCGCGCGCCGAAAGGCCTTTTGAGTTGCGCAGCACCAGTTTTTTATAGTCATCCACCCAGCCGATCACACCGAACAGCAGGGTGACAACCAGCACCAGCCAAACATGGCGGTTGCCCAGATCGCCCCACAGCAAAGTGCTCAGCGCAATCGCCACCAGGATCAGCGCACCGCCCATGGTCGGCGTGCCGGCCTTGGTCAGATGGGTCTGCGGACCGTCGTCGCGCACGCTCTGCCCCACCTTGTACATAGTCAACTTGCGGATCATCGCCGGCCCCACCAGCAGCGAAATCGCCAGTGCAGTGAGCGCTCCGAGCACGACGCGCAGCGTCAGGTACTGGAACACACCGAAACCGGTGTGGAACTGGGACAGATATTTAAAAAAATAAAGCAGCATTTAATTGGCCTTTAAAGAAATCAAGCCTTTTCCACCAAGGCATCAACTACACGCTCCATGCGCATGAACCGTGACCCTTTTACCAGCACGGTCGTCCCTGCCACCAGATCCGCCAATAGCGCAGCAATCAATTCATCGTGGCCGGCACAGTGCCGCCCGTTCGCGCCAAACTCCCGCACCGCACCCGCACTGAGTTCGCCTGTCGTATAGAGACGGTCTATACCGGCCTGTCTCGCTTGCTTGCCGACTTGCCCATGGAACAGCGGCGCATCATCACCCAGCTCACCCATGTCGCCCAGTACCAGCACCTTTTCGCCCTCAACCGTGGCCAGCACGGCGATCGCTGCCTGCACCGACGGCGGGTTGGCATTGTAGGTGTCGTCTATGATGCGTGTGCCGTGGATACCTTTTTTAACCTGCAAGCGCCCTTTCACCGCGCGCATCGCCTCCAGTCCCGACTTAATGTCGGTAAGCGTTGCGCCTGCCGCCAATGCAGCAGCACTCGCCGCCAGGGCGTTCATCACGTTGTGCACACCCATTAAAGGCAATGCCACAGAGGCGTCACCAGCGGGCGTGTGCATATGAAAAGAAGTTGTAATTGCGGAATCGTCCACTTCGCATTGCACGCTCTGCGCTACCGCGTAAACATCCGATGGATTACTCATGCCGAAAGTCATGCAGCGGCGCCCGCCCAGCAGCGTGCGCCAATACCCGGCGTAGGCGTCATCGGCATTCACTATGCCTATGCCGTTTTCATCCAGGCCCGCATAGATTCCACCCTTGGTATGCGCGATCTCATCCAGACTGCCAAAGCCTCCGATATGGGCCATGGCAGCATTGGTAATCAGCGCCACGGTGGGCCGTGCCAGATTGCTCAGATAGGCAATCTCACCAGGATGATTGGCGCCCATTTCGATCACCGCGCAATGGTGCTTGTCGCTCAGGCGCAGCAGTGTCAACGGCACGCCAATGTCATTGTTCAAATTGCCTTGGGTCGCCAGCACCGGCCCACGCCGCCCCAATATCGCGGCGAGCATCTCCTTGGTGGTGGTCTTGCCGTTGCTGCCGGTGACAGCAACTAACGGCAGGGCGAAGCGCCCGCGCCATACCGCACCCAACTGGCCTAACGCCAGACGGGTATCCGCCACGCGCAGGGTAGGCAAGGTGCTCTCAACAGATGCGCTGACCAGCGCCGCTACTGCTCCACGGGCGGCGGCCTCCGCCACAAAGGTATTGCCATCAAAATTCTCGCCGCGCAGCGCAACAAACAGGTCCCCTTGTTGCAAGGTACGGGTATCGGTGTTCACCGCCGCGAACGCCACATCCTCGCCATGCAGTTCGGCGCCCAACGCCTTGGCCACTTCGGACAACGTCATCATTCGGCTCCTTCTCCCAGCAAGGCGCGCACATGCGCACTGTCGCTGAACGGCCGCTTGTCATCACCTATGATTTGATAATCCTCGTGGCCCTTGCCGGCCACCAGCACCACATCGTGTTCTTTCGCCTGTTTCAAGACATGGGCAATCGCCCGGGCGCGGTCACGCTGCACATGCACGTGCCCGGGCTCATGCAGGCCTGCCGCAATCTCTGCGATAATCCCGTCCGCATCCTCATGACGGGGGTTGTCATCGGTGAGCACTACATGGTCGGCATAGCGCTGCGCTACCTCGCCCATCAGCGGGCGTTTGCCGCGGTCACGGTCGCCGCCGCAACCGAACACCACCCACAGCGCACCCCGGCAGTGTTCGCGCAAGGCCTGCAAAACCTGCCGCAGCGCATCCGGGGAATGGGCGTAATCGACCACCACCAGCGGCTTCCCGTCCTTTCCGCCGAAGCATTCCATGCGCCCCGCCACCGGACGTATCCGGCTGACCTTGTGCAGGGCATCGAGAAAATCTATGCCCGACAGCACCAGCGCCGCCAGCACCGCAAGCAGATTGCTGGCATTGAAACGGCCCAGCAGCCGGCTGGGGAAACGCCCCTCTCCCCATGGGGTGATAACGTGTATTTCCAGACCATGGAGATCCTGATGCAACACTCTGCCGTGAACCCTATTCATTTTGGTTGCCGTCTGACGGGACGGAATGCCGCCCTCATCACCTTTTGCATATCCAGCAAGGGAATAGCTTATCGTTTTCACACTCGAAGGCATGGATTGCAGCAGCTCGCTACCAAAGAGATCATCCGCATTGATCACCGCATAGCGCAGCCCCGGCATCTCAAACAAGCGCCGCTTGGCCCGTGCATAGGAGGCCATGTCACCGTGATAATCGAGGTGATCGCGGCTGAGGTTGGTAAAAATTGCCATGTCGAACGCGACACCGTTGACCCGCCCCTGCTCCAGACCGTGCGAGGACACTTCCATCACCACGCTCTCTGCATCCTTCTCCAGCATGTCCGCCAGCAGGGCGTGCAGGGAAATCGCATCAGGCGTGGTGTGCGTACCGGCCTCCAACCGCCCGGACAGGCCATTACCCAGCGTACCAATCACACCACAGGGCGCGTTCTCATTGAGTGCCTGGGCAAGAAACTGGCTACACGAGGTCTTGCCATTGGTGCCCGTCACGCCCGCCACAAACAACTTGCGCGTGGGGTTGCCGTAAAACCGTTCGGCGATGAATCCGGCGCGCTGACGCAGCTCCGCAACGCCGAACAAAGGGATATGCTCAGGTAACGGCGGTGCGGCAGCCTCACCATCAACTTCATAGGCAACAGCAACCGCCCCCGCCCGAATCGCAGCAGCGATATAATCGTGACCACGTTGAGATTGCCCCGCGCACGCCAAAAACAGATCGCCAGGCCGAGTCTTGCGGCTGTCCATCGACAAGCCCTGAATCTCCCGATCGCTGGCGGCATCGACTTGTACGTACCCTTCCAGCAACATGCTCAATGCGCAGCTACGCGACACCATCACAATACCCCCGCCATATTTTTGGGCTGCGGACTCGACACATGGGCTTGACGAACCGTGGACTGTACCGGCATCGCCTGCACCGTAATACCCGCAGCATTTTTGTTAACCCCATCCCCCTGCACCAACTGCGTCCGCAGCGATTGCACATCGTCCGGCGCCACATCGAGGAGGCGTAGCGCGCCCGCCATGATCCGCCCAAACACCGGTGCGGCTACCAACCCACCGTAGTATTCGCCACTGCTCGGCTCATTGATCATCACCACCATTACCAGGCGCGGCTTACTGACGGGCGCCATACCGGCGAAAAGAGCAAGGTAGCGGTTAGCCGCATACCCTCCTGCCTGGGATTTATGCACCGTACCGGTCTTGCCCGCCACCCGATAACCCGGCACTCCCGCCGACAAGCCAGTGCCACCGGTATTCACCACCGCCTCCATCATTTTCAACACCTGCCCGGCGATCTCAGGGCGCATTACCTGTTCACCCTGCGGCGGCTCGGTGAGACGCACGAAGGAGACAGGCTTGGATTGCCCACCATCTGCCAGCACCATATAGGCGCGGGCAAGTTGCAGCGGGGTCACTGACAATCCGTAACCATAGGAAAGGGTGGCGCGCTCGACCTCACCCCAGCCTTCATAGCCGGACAGTGCGCCGACCATCTCACCAGGGAAACGGCCTCCGCTCGCGGCACCAAATCCGACCCGCGAAAACATCGACCATAACTGTTTCGGCTCCATCGCCAGGGCCATTTTGGTGGCACCGACGTTGCTCGACTTCTGGATAACGGTAGATACATCGATGACGCCGTAGTTGTGCACATCACGTACCGTATGATTGCCCACCTTGAACAAACCGGAGCCGGTATCAATCATGGTGGTGGGGCGGAATTTGCCGGTTTCCAACGCCGCGGCAACGGTAAATGGCTTGATCGTTGAACCCGGCTCGAAGACATCCGTAACGCCACGGTTGCGAAAATCATCCCCGCGCAAATTGGCGCGATTATTTGGATTGAACGAGGGTTGATTAACCAGCGCCAACACCTCGCCGGTATTCACATCAAGCATCACCACCGAACCCGAGCGTGCATGACTGCTCTGGATTGCCGCCTTCAATTCACGGTAGGCAAGATACTGAAGGCGCCGATCAATGCTCAAAGCCACATCCTTGCCCGGCAGCGGCTCGCTTACCCTTTCGACATTTTCCACAACCCGACCCAAGCGATCCTTGATCACCCGTTTGCTGCCCGCTATACCATGCAACCATTCGTCATAGGCCAGTTCCAGGCCCTCCTGGCCGGTATCATCCACATTGGTAAAACCGACCACGTGTGCTGCCACCTCGCCCGCCGGATAGTAACGGCGATACCCGCGTTGCAGGGATATGCCCGGCACGCCCAGCGCAATCACCTGCTCGGCCAGATCGGGGCTGACATTACGCTTAAGGTAGACGAATTCACGCCCCACACGGCTGGTCAGGTGACGTTCCAAACCTTTCGCATCAATATTTAACAGGTACGCCAGACGCGGCCATTGCGCACGTGCCGCAAGCAGCTCCTGCGGGTTTGCCCACACCGAGTCGACCGGGGTACTAATCGCCAACGGCTCGCCATTGCGATCAGCAATCATGCCGCGATGCGCGGGCGACACCACCTCTCTCAGGTGACGCGCATCACCCTGATCCTGCAAAAAATCCCTGCTCAGTATTTGCAGATCCAGTGCGCGCCATACCAGCAACAAGGTGATCGCACCCAGTACACCCAGCACCACCAGGAGCCTGACCGGCTGGGTATGGGGCGTATCCTGCATCATGGCTTGACGATCACCACGGCTTCGGGTGGGGGCAGAATCATCCCCAAGGTAGTACGCGCCGTGCCTTCAATCCTGCCATGCGTCGCCCAAGTGCTTTGCTCCAACTGCAACTGCCCCCACTCGATAGCCATATCGTCGCGAACTTTCTGCAGGGATTGCAATTCGACAAACAACTTGCGGCTCTCATATTTGGTATAGACCACAGCGAGGGCAGACACCAGCACCGCCCCCGTCAGAAGACCGCCCCTGAAATAACGGCTATTGAACAAGGCCAGCCGTGAAGTTTTTGAGTTATTCGCCATCATTTTCTTAAACCTTCTCCGCCACGCGCAACACGGCGCTGCGCGCACGGGGATTGCCCTGCAACTCCTCAGTACCCGGATATATCGCTTTGCCCACCGCACGCAAACGGGGACGCAACTGCGCCTGCGTCACCGGCAGCCCCGGCGGAAAGTCATCGCCGCGCACCTGTTCACGGATGAAACGCTTTACGATCCGGTCTTCCAGGGAATGAAAACTGATCACCGCCAGCCGTCCGCCGGACGCCAGCGACTCGACCACCTGCGGCAGGCAAGTCTGCACATCCTCAAGTTCGTGATTGATAAAAATGCGTATCGCCTGAAAACTGCGCGTAGCGGGGTGTTTGTCTCGCTCCCAGGCCGGATTGGCGGCGGCCACGATAGCCGCCAAGCGACCGGTGGTAGTGATAGGTGCCTCCTGCCGGGCAGCAACGATAGCGCGAACAATGCGCCGGG
Organism: Gammaproteobacteria bacterium; assembly: GCA_040183005.1. Lineage (NCBI taxonomy): Bacteria > Pseudomonadati > Pseudomonadota > Gammaproteobacteria > Gammaproteobacteria bacterium. The sequence goes on along the minus strand of JAMPIW010000009.1, from coordinate 127,921 downwards.
CGTAACGTTCTTCACCGTAGGTATACAGCACCGATGTAATCTCCTGCTCCGAGGCGGCGTCCAGCCACTGCGCTGCGCTGATACCCGTTGCGGGATCCATGCGCATATCGAGCGGCCCATCCTGCCGGAAGCTGAAGCCACGCTGGGGATCGTCCAGCTGAGGCGATGAGACTCCAAGATCAAGCAATACACCGTTGACCTTACCCATCCAACCGCGCTCCTGAACATACTGCCCAAGCATGGCGAACGTCCCCCGCTCAATCGAAAATCTTGGCTCACCTTCGAACATCTGCCGCGCTGCAGCCACGGCCTGCGGATCCTTGTCGATGCCCAGCAATGCACCATGCGGACCCAGCCGCTGCAATATCACTTGCGCATGACCACCGCGCCCGAAGGTGGCATCCACATAGATGCCCGCGGGCGTGATATTCAAGGCGTCTATCGCCTCCGCCAGCAGCACTGGACGGTGAAGATAGGTGTCAGTCACTGTGGCGCCGGATTCCATACTTAGAGCCTATCCGTGAATAAATCATCCCTGCGACGGAGACCGGTTTTGCGCAGGGCAAGGAACGCTGAGCGTAGTGTGCTTGTTGCACATGAGCGAAGCGTGACGCCGCACTGCGCAAAACCGGCCCCGTCCCTTCGGGTTGCGCCCCAAAACACGCCATGCGGCGTTGCTCGCCGCTTATTTGGAACAACCAAACTTCGCGCCTCGCGCCTTGCCTGGCGTGTTTTGGGGCAGCAACGCAGGGATGATTTATTCACGGATAGGCTCTTAAACTCCACTAAAGCGACAACGACTCCAGCTCCGCGGAAAGGCCTTCCTCGCCTGCCTCTTCGTTCGACCAGATGGCATTCCAGACTTGCTCATCCCACAGCTCGAATTTGTTGACCTGACCAAGCAGCATCACCTGCTTGTCGAGCCCGGCATACTCCCGCAATTTGGGAGGCAGCAGGATACGGCCCGCACTGTCCAGCTCACACTCGGTGGCATGACCGATCAACAGGCGCTGCAGGCGGCGCGCCTGCTTGTTGAGGCTAGGCAACTTCGCCAGCTTGCGCTCGATCTCTTCCCATTCCGGCAGGGGATACACCAACAGGCAGCGGTCATCACGATCCACGGTGATCACCAGCTGACCGCCGCACAAATCCTGCAGGCGATCACGATACTTGGCCGGCATTGCCATGCGGCCCTTGGTATCCAAACTCAGTGAAGTGACCCCGCGAAACAAAACCTATACCCCACTTTTTCCCACTTTACCCCACTTGCCGACACTATAGGTATCACAAGCCCCCCCTGTCAAGAAAAAACACCACGGAAATAGATAAATTCCTGCTTTACGGACAGTGACTTAGCGCAACAACGCGGAAAACGGAAACAGGCGAGAACAAGAAGGGGGGCAAGCGGCAATTAAATCAAAAAGTTGGCGAGGATGTTTACAGCAAAACATTAAGAGCGGGGAGGGATCAGCATGTTGAAATAAAATAAAGGAGTCGGCCTATAAGCCGGGTTCTGTCGTGGACAGCCATTCATCTGGGATGTGCGTCACCGCACACCTCAAGCAACCTACCCGGGAACAGTGCGGGCCGCACCATCGTTCCCCTATTTGGTCTTGCTCCGGGCGGGGTTTTCCCTGCCACGGCTGTTGCCAGCCGCGCGGTGCGCTCTTACCGCACCATTTCAACCTTACCTGCCTCTTGCGAGACATCGGCGGTATATTTTCTGTGGCACTTTCCGTAGACTCGCGCCTCCCAGGCGTTACCTGGCACCCTGCCCTGTGGAGCCCGGACTTTCCTCCATACCCTCGCGGGTACCGCGGCTGCCTGGCCAACTCCACAACAATTATATCAGAGAATGCGCTGGCCAGCATTTTCTATTGGCATCGCAAATCTGACCGCAACACCTCTCGATAGCAGGCAACAAGCACGAAACGGCAGCACCACGGCTGCCGTCCCTCTTCATTCCCCAATCACGCCGCGCTCGACTGCCAGCTCGTTGTTATCACCGGCACCAATGCGGATTGCATCTCTGGTGACAGATTTAATTGCCCAGGAGGTGGCGGTGCGAAAGCGGCCATGGCGTTGACCAGGTTTTCAACCTGGCTATCCAGCAGCATTGAGCCATCCGAAGTCTGGAATTTGTCAACCCTATAGGCATTACCCAAATACCAATTTTGCAACGTAACCTGATCGAAAGTGCCAAGCACACCGACACGCAAATCATTGTTGTCTTTGCTGAACCAGAGTTGATCGGCGGCAATGGCTGCGCCGAAAATCACTTTGTCATCCGTGCTCAGGGGATCGTAATTGCTTACCTGGTCTTGCCCAAATCCACGACCGAACAGATAAGTATCGTTGCCCGCACCACCGTCCAGGATATTAGCGTAGTAATCGGCCCGTTGCCGCAAATCGCGCCGAAGAAACACGTGGTGGCCACGTTGTGGCAAACTGGAATGCGGCGCTGGGGAAGACCGGAATAGCAATGGTGCACATTGCCCGCATGTTAGCGTGGTCATGGGTGACGTCATCGACATTGGTGAATCGATTCGCAGGCCATTGGCCGACGGTTCGATATCCCGTTTAAGAGAGTGAGCAAGACGACGTACCCGATCCGGCGCCACATTCCACAACGAATAATGGAGCAAGTCATGGCGCAACGCAATCGATCGCTGAGTTTGAAGTCCCCGACGTCCCGACAGGCCTTGTGCCTGACCCACCCCAACGCTGCCGGTATCGACATAGGCAGCGCCGCGCATTTTGTGGCTGTACCGCCTGATCGAGACGACGAGCCGGTGCGCGAGTTCCCGAGTTTCACCGCCGATCTCAATCGTCTGGCCGACTGGCTGGCCGCGTGCGGCGTGGACACCGTGGCGATGGAGTCCACGGGTGTGTATTGGATCCCCTTGTATGAACTGCTGGAGGCGCGTGGCTTCACCGTGCTGCTGGTCAACGCACGGCATGTCAAGAATGTCTCGGGCCGCAAGTCCGACGTGCTGGACTGCCAATGGCTGCAACAGCTCATGAGCTACGGCCTGTTGCACGGCGCGTTTCGTCCGGCCGACAACGTATGCGCGCTGCGCTCGCTGTCGCGCCAGCGGGCGATGCTGCTACGCAGCCAGGCACGGCATGTGCAGCACATGCAAAAGGCGCTCACGCAGATGAACATCCAACTGGCCAATGTCATCTCCGACGTGGTTGGCGAGACGGGGCAGAAAATTCTGCGCGCCATCGTGGCTGGAGAACGTGACGGGCGGGTGCTGGCCGCGATGAAGAATGTGCGCATCCATGCCAGTGCCGAGGACATCGCCAAGAGCCTGCAGGGCAACTGGCGAGCTGAGCATCTGTTTGCACTCAAGCAGGCGCTGGCCTTGTTCGACTTCTATGGCGCGCAACTGACCGAGCGCGACCGGGAGATTGAGCAGCAACTGCAAAGCCTGCAAGTTCACGACGGCGAGCCCGCCAAGGGCAAGAAGAGAGGCCGCGCGCGCAATGCCCCGAAGTTTGATCTGCGCACGCAGCTGTTCAAGATGTGCGGCGTAGACCTCACGCGCATCGACGGTATCGACGTCACCACAGCGCTGGTGGTGGCCTCAGAGGTGGGCACCGATATGTCACGGTTCCCCACGGACAAGCACTTCGCCTCGTGGATGGGGTTGTGCCCGGGCACCAGGATTACTGGCGGCAAGGTGCTCTCCGGCAAGACCAAGCGCTGCGCCAATCGCGCCGCCCAGGCTCTGCGATTGGCTGCTGCCGCGTTACGCAGCAGCCAATCGGCGCTGGGCGCATACTTCCGTCGGATGTGCTCACGCATGGACAAACCCAAAGCAGTGACAGCCACCGCTCACAAGCTGGCTCGGTTGATCTACGCAATGCTGACCAAGGGCGAGGAGTACACCGACCAGGGGCAGCACTACTACGAGGAGCGGTACCGCGAACGCGTGCTACATCAGTTGAACAAGCGCGCCGAAAAGCTCGGTATGAAACTCGTCGCCACTGAGCAGCCTGCCTAAAACACTCATGCTAAATCAATCACTTGGTAGGTGTTTCTTAAGAGAGATTTTTTCTCTTCTTCACTGTGCGCGTGAACCTCTAACGTTGAATCTAACCAGATGCCCGTTTGCGTATGGGCCGAGTTGAGCGTGATGTCAGAGGTTTGTCGTAGGCTTCCACATAGCTATCGATGAGACTACGTATCATGCGCTGATACTGGGTATGGTGCTTTGTTGCCTCAGATTTGAAGAACTCGACGCTCTTCTTGCTAAGAGCAATGGTAACCTTCACTCCTTCCTCCCGGAAAGCAAGCTCTTCGGGTGGAGGAAGAAAGTCTTGAATAATCTTGGCCTCAATGGGTTTATCGGTGTATTTGATTTTCGTGCTCATAAATTGCCTTGCCTTTTCGCCAGTAACCGGCGCCAAATATACGAATTACACTGCCGCGATAAGTAAAACGGACGGTGAGGATGCCGCCCTCGACCTCGCCGAAACAGAAATAGCGTTTTTCAGTTTCACTGTGAATGAGGTCTTCGGCTATGACACGGCGGGGGGGTCAGCGAAGGCATACTGCGCCAGAGAAAACGGCATTCCATGTTTTTTCTGGTTTTCAGCATCCTTATTTGCGTCCCACTCAAACCGAGTTTTCTTCATAAAATCAGCTTAGCACAGTGGCAGATGGAACACCATATAAAAATATGGCTATTTATGTGCGCCCAGGCTAATCTCTAACGTTAAATTAAGGGGCACGCCAATGATGAAGCAGGAACAACGCCCCTGCGTTGATGAAACCCGACACCTAAAAATGCCTCGCCAAGGCGTGCCCCCTTGAATGCAATGTTATGTTTGCGGAACACTCTTAACAAAAAGATCAATAGCGCGCATATCGATAAATATCACAAGTGAGATTCCAAAGTAGGGCGGTTTCAATGACCAAGTGCAAAAAGCGCAGCGTGATGCTGCCTGAAATCGAAAGAGTCTGGTGTAAACAACTCGGCTGGGCATTTGAAGCCCAGTGACTTGCGTGGTCGGGTATTGAGTTGCCAGGCAATCGCATCCAGCTCCTCCTGCGTGAAACCACTCAAGTCACTCCCCTTGGGCAGGTACTGCCGCAACAGACCATTGGTGTTCTTGTTGATGCCGCGCTGCCAGGGGCTGTGTGGATCGGCAAAATATACTTTCACCCCTGTGGTTTCTGTCAGCCGTTGGTGTGCCGCCATTTCCCTGCCTTGATCGTACGTCAACGAGAGGCGCTTTTGCGCATCAATGCGGTTGAGCACATGACTGAAGCCGGTCAACGTCGCCTCAGCCGTCGCATTTTCCATTTTTGCCAGTACCGTGAACAGCGTGGTCCGTTCCACCAGCGTACCGACAGATGAGCGATTATGCGCGCCCTTGATGAAGTCACCCTCCCAGTGGCCCGGGATCAACCGCTCTTCAATCTCAGGCGGACGGTCATGAATGCTGACCATGTCAGGAATCCGTCCGCGCCGGTCTTCGCCACGCGCACGGGGACGGCGCTTGGCATGGCCGAAACGCAACCAGCCAATCACTTCCGTGCGCAGTTCGCCACGCGGCATGGCGTAGATGGCGGTGTAGATGGTCTCATGGGAAACCTGCAAGGTAGGGGTATCTGGATGCACAAGCGCCAGTGTGCCAGCAATCTGCTCCGGTGAGTAGCCTGCTTTCAGGTGGCGCATGACTGAATCCCACAGCGTGGTTCCCAGTCGCAGGCGACCCTCAACACGCGGCTTGATCGTGCAGCCATGCGCACGTTTGTGGGCTGCCTCGGCACGATAGCCTCCCGCCACAGCCGGTCGTCCAGGGCCGCGAGGCGTTTTCGGGCGGCTCCAGCCATTGCGCCGAAGTTCACGTGAGACGGTAGAGGCTGACCGGGTTATGGACTTGGCAATTGCGGCAGGTTTGACCCCCATCTCCAGTTGCGTTTGTATCATTGCCCGCTCTTCAATACTCAATTGATCGTAGTTTTTTCCCATGCAACATTATCCCCTAAAAATGTTGCACTTGGTTTTTGAGCGCGCCGTGCGTATTCAATTGCGGTAGTCATTGTAATCCTCCTGAAAGTTATTTTTTCTGTTCAATTTGGTTTTCTTTTGCCACCTGCTCTATTTCGGCGATGTACTTGGAGTAATTGGAATGGGGGCCTTTGGTCCACTTGAATACTGCGGGCAAAGCTGTCCTGTAGGCAACGGCTCCCTCATGATGGTTTTGTATTCGGGCTGCGTGAGGCTGCTATTGATTTCTATAACGCTTTCAGATGAAACAAAACCAGACTTCCTCTCATGTACTTTAATCTCATTTTCTTCGTAGGTGTCGATGACCAAGTTGATGTTCTTGAACACCGCCGGAAATTCCGGCAGTTGAATGCGCCGCCAAGCTTTACCGTCGTATTTGAAGATGACGTAAGGTGGGTTCGGTCTGCCCCATTTGTTATAGGAAAGGCATAGATCAGGGGTTGTGACGACATAAGGCGCACCATTCAGAATATGCAGTGCCAGCAAGGTAAAATTGGCATGCCCGATATCCGCACTGAATTCGTCCTTCCAGGTAATGGCCGTGTTCGCTCCGGGCGGGGTAAATGTAACAGTGCGTTCCTTGATCGGCGGCCCTTGACCAATCTCATGCCTACCTTCGCGAATTTGCGAACGCTCCACAATAATTTTTCTGCCATCATGCAACAACACTTCTTCTTTCCACGCAAACGTACTTTTTGCACATGCACTCATACTTGCCCCCAAGGCCAATATCAATCCGACTGTCCTGATGATCCGCAACATAAAATGTCCGTTACTCATGCCGCTCTCCTGTCAAATGAATTTCCATAGCCCGTAGCCCGTAGGTTGGGCTGAATGAAATGAAGCCCAACATCTCACCGTTCACCATAACCATCCACCTCATCATCCATTTGTCGATCCCAATCCGGTGTCACCATTCCCCGCTCGATATATCCATGCAATGTTGAATGCGGCCAATCCACGGGGCGTGTGACCCAGCCATGCTTCACGGGATTAAAATGGATGTAATCCACATGACGCGCCAGGTCGGTTTCATCCCGGATTTGATGCTCCCAATACCGCCGCTGCCAGATGCCGCGTTCACGCTTGACCTGACGGCTGGCGCGGATGTGCTCTCCTTTTGCCAGCCGCCGCGAAAACCCCGCTTTGATCAGCGACCAGCGCAGCGGATAGTCGGCATCATTCGGCGGCAAGCGCCATATTGCATGCAGATGTTCGGGTAATACGACCATTGCCAGAATGGCAAACGGATGCGCGTCTTTCACCGTTTTCATGGCCACACGCAATTCATCGATATGCCGCACCAATACATCAGAACGGCGTTCGGCCAGGTTTACGGTGAAAAAATATGTTCCTCCCGCCGCATCGGAACGTCGATAACGCATCTGTTCAACCACCTTCATTTATGTTGGGCTTCATTTCATTCAGCCCAACCTACCGTGCTCTGTTATTTCAGTCCAACCTTGTGGGACAGGGAATTTGTTTATGTCAGGGCGAGTAGAGATGTAGGAAGCTCCAGCCATCAATGCGTAGTCAATGAGTGTTGTCATTATTTTTCTCCCTTAAATAATTTGTTACATGGACAATTTTGTTGGTTTACACCTTTTCGATCACAGTATTTCAGACAAGCTTCGTAGGAACCTTGGAGGTAACTACTCACCCCCGATTAAGTTGACCTCACCCGCGAGAGCCATTTGAATCGCAATAAGAGGATTATGTCCCTTGTTGGCCATAGTTTGCAGATAGCTTGATATTCGGCAATAAGCCTGAGCATAAATCTCTGAGCGGAAACAGCCAGAGACCTTTTGCTTCACCTTGGACATTCTCAAATCACGCTCGGCCCGGTTATTGGTGAAGGCGACATGAGGGTTTTTGGCGAACAGCAGGACGGATGCCTCATGTTTTTGCAATCGGTCCAGCAGATTGTGTGCATCTGACTTGGCGAGTTTGCCGCGTTTCCCGCTGGGCTTTTGGGGAATAGGTGGAAGCTCTTTTTCGCCACGGGTGAGAATCGTGCGGTAGCGCTTTTGCAACCGCGCCAGCGCTTCATCGGTCAATCTCTTTTCCGTGCTTCTGGAGACGGTGGCGCAGCTCTCCTGTAAAAGGCGTTTCATGTGGCGCGCCCAGGCATAGTCATTGGCGTCAACAATGAACGTCAATTCGCGCAGCAGATGCGAGCCGCACAGGCCGTGAGAGCAGTGATCATAGGACAAGTAGGATGACCAGCAGTCATGAATGATGACGCCATCGTAGCGCGGAATAATATCGATCGACGTGATCGCTGCCGTGCCCCGTTTTCGATGTAAAAACTTGAGGGTGATCTCCCCTGCGGAGTACACGTGTATCCAGTGGTTTTGCTTATCCACCCGCAAGGAGGTCTCATCCACATGCATAGAGGGTGCTTTCAGCAGCTGTGCGGTGGCGTGCTGCTCCCACCGCTCCAAGGCACGATGAAGCCGCAGCACAAAAGCCAGAAGAGTGGCTTCAGAGATCACAACACCGATCATGGAGGTCAGCAGCGTTTGCGCGCGATTGATCGCGACCATCTGAGACACCAGTAAATTGATGACAAAGGCCTTTAAGCCATCGCCGTATTGCAACGGGCCGTGCATATCCGCCGGGAACTTCCCTTTGACCGTCGCATCGCAGACCGGGCACTGCTTGACCTCGGCATCCACATGCTCAACGACTTTCTCAAAAACAATATCGATCTTCGTCCGTCTTTCATGGTGACTACAGGGCGTATTATCCAGATCTTCGCCACATACATCGCAGAGGCGGACTCTAGAAAGAGTCACACTCTCTTTGACGCGCGTGTTTTTCAGCAGGGCGCCGTTTTCGTTTTTCCCCTTACCCTGGCTCCCCGGATGACTCAACGAGGAGTCGTCCTTTTCCCGTTTGGGAGGAGGGCTTGCTGGAGTTGCGGCTGTCTTTCTTGGTTATTCTTTCCAGAAAAATGGAGAGCATCAGCTCCATCATCATGAACATGCTATTCATAAGCACCTGAGTTTCGCGAGGCACTTTACCGTCGCAACTGAGCTGCTCAAAATCCGCTTTCAACCGGCTGACTTCGTTTCTGACCGAGGTTTTGTCTAGGCTTGCCATTAATAATGGGGGGCTATACGTTTGGAATAGCCAAAGGATAACATGGCATTTTTCGACCCCCTGATAACGGTCAGATCAGGCTGAAATGGTTTTTTCGACTTGAAATGGCAAGGCGGCTCATTGAAGAGATCAAAGCCCCTGCCAGCGGCAATAGAGAATAGATTTTACACCGAGATAAGGAAGTGGTTTTTTCGATAGAAAAAACCTGTCAAGAGATTTTTAAGTTATTTTTCGTGTGAAGGGAGTGAGTAGTTACCCTTGGAGTTTAAAAAAACCTAATCCTTCCCAACCGTCATTAGTGCGAATCATTTCACTGCACCCTCCCGCCCCCCCCCTTCAACGGCTCCCTCAGGATAGTTTTGTATTCGGGCTGCGTGAGGCTGCTGTTGATTTCCTTAACGCTTTCAGACGAAACGGAACCAGACTTCCTCCCGCGCTCTTTAATCTCATTTTCTTCGTAGGTGTCGATGACCAAGTTGATGTTCTTGAACACCGCCGGAAATTCTGGCAGTTGAATGCGCTGCCACGCCTTGCCATCGTATTTAAAAATAACGTAAGGCGGGTTGGGTCTGCCCCATTTATTGTAGGCAAGACATAGATCAGGGGTAGTTACGATATAGGGCACACTATTCAGAATATGCAGTGCCAGCAAGGTGAAATTGGCATGCCCGATATCCGCACTGAATTCGTCTTTCCAGGTAATGGCCGTGTTCGTTCCGGGAGAAGTAAATGTAATTGAGCGCTCATTGATTGGCGGCCCTTGACCAATCTCATGCCTACCCTCGCGAATTTGCGAACGCTCCACAATAATTTTTCCGCCATCATGCAGCAACACTTCTTCTTTCCACGAAAACGTACTTTTTGCACATGCACTCATACTTACCCCCAAGGTCAATATCAATCCGATTGTCCTGATGATCCGCGACATAAAATGTCCGTTGCTCATGCCGTTCCCCTGTCAAATGAATTTTCGTAGCGTGCGCTGTGCACACGATCAACCAATACCAGACCGTTCACCATAACCATTCTCCCCATCACCTATTTTTCCATCCCAATCCGGTGTCACCATTCCCCGCTCGATATATCCATGTAATGTTGAATGCGGCCAATCCACGGAGCGCGTGACCCTCCCTCACTCCAACGGCTGCGCTCTCCCCGCAATCGGGGGTAAGAGACACAGACCGCATTGCTATCACCTCTCCCGCACACTCTCTTTCGCATACTGCAACAAGGGACTCAGAAAATATTCGATCAAGCGCCGCTTGCCTGTTTTCACCTCCACGGTGACGGCCATGCCGGGTGTGAGGTTGACGCGTTTTCCTTCTACGTTCATGACCGATTTTTTCATGAGCACGCGTACGCTATAGACGAGGCCTAGCTTTTCGTCGGCGATGGCGTCGTTGGAGACATGCAGGAGTTGCGCGTCGATGGTGCCGTATCTGGTGAAGGGAAAGGTTTCTACCTTTACTTCCGCAATTTGGCCGTCGCGGACGAAGCCGATGTCCTGATTTTTTACCAGGGCCTCGATCTCCAGCGCGTGTTCCTTGGGAACAACCACCATGAGTTGTTGCGCAGGGGTTACAACACCACCGACGGTATGCACGGCAAGCTGCTGCACCACGCCGGAGACAGGGGCGATGAGGTGTTGCAGGGTGGTGCGCTGTTCGGCCTTTACGAGCTCTTGCGTAAGAGAGGTGGCGGCTTCCTCGGCCTTTGCCAATTCTGTCAGAGCGGTGCGCTTGAATTCCGCTTGCAGGGCCAGCCGTTGCTGTTCGGCCCCAGCGATGGCGGAGGCGGTTTCTTGCAGGCGGTTGCGCTGGATGGCCAGGTCCTGCTGTTGTTCGATACGCTGTTGCTCCAGCTCCAGATAGCTGTGCTCGGAAGCGAGCTTTTTGTCGGCGAGGTTTTTCAGCGCGTCGGCGCGTTTGGCTACCAGCGGCAGTGTGGCCTCGAGTTTTGCGACGGTTTCCTTGGCCCCTGCCTGTTCGGCGCGGCGCTGTTCTATCGTGTTGTGGATTTCCGACAGGCGGGCGGTGTATTCGGCGATCTGGTTTTGCAGCAGGCGTTGCTGTACTGCCATTTGGGCAGCATGGGCCTGCGGCGGTGCAGCAAAGGCGGGAAACGGCCTGTGTTCATCGCGGAATTCCAGTGCTGACAAAGCGCGCCAGCGCGCCGCTTCTATTTTTGCCGTCATGAGCTGCTCGCTCAGACGCTGGCGGTCGGCGCCGCTGGCGGTGGCGTCAAGTTCGACCAGAAGGTCTCCCTTTGTTACCGCCTGGCCCTCATGCACATGGATCGTCCGCACCGTGCCGATCTCCAGGGGTTGAATGACCTTGATGCGGTCGCCAGGAATGATTTTGCCCTGGGCGACGGCGACGATATCCACCTTGCCGATGCAGGCCCAGATGACGGCTATGGTAAAAAACGCGATCAGCGTCCAGGCGATGGCCCGGCCCAGCGGCGAGGGCGGGGTTTCCTGGATTTCCAGGACGGCGGGGAGGAATTCGAGTTCTTGGTTTTTGATCATGTTGGCTTACACCAGAGGTCGCAGAGCGCGCGGAGAAAGACTTTTTTGGTTTTTAGCGATGGGGTTCACAGCGCACATGAGTCCATACGTGTATTGCACAGAAACTTCAACACCCACAATGTTATTCATAATCTCGCCCATCTTTTCACGCTGCATTTCAGTTTCTCTCCGTGCGCTCCGCGTACCCTGGTGTAAAATTAATCTTGGTTGACTTACACCAGAGGTCGCGGAGAACGCGGAGAAAGACTTTTGTATGGTTTTCAATAATAGACTTCACCACACACGTGGATCTCCGCGCGTATTGCACAGAAACTTCAGCACCCGCAATGTTCTTCATAATCGCGCCCATCTTTTTACCCTGCATTTCAGCTTCTCTCTGCGCTCTCTGCGGCCTCTGGTGTGAGATTGATGAATTACACCAGAGGCCGCAGAGAGCGCAGAGAAAAACTTTTATGGTTTTCGCAGGACAAGCAGGTTCATGCACCCATTGCGCAGTAAGCTCCATAACCACACTCATCTTTTCACCCTGCATTTTTGTCTCTCTCTGCGTGCTCTGGTGTAAAGCCATCATCTATTCCATTTACCAGCCTTATGATCCCGGTCTTCAACAGGGTGACGTTGAAGTTGATCAACAACCCTACTTTGCAGCCAGACAATTTCAGGTAGGAAACAAGTTGCGCACTGTGAACTGGCATAAGTCTGTCGACGGCCTTCAATTCAACAATTACTTCTTCTTCAACCAACAAATCAATGCGATAACCACAGTCGATCTTTGCGCCACGATAGATCACCGGTAGCGTTTTTTGACGCTCTATAATCAATCCGCATTCAATCAATTCATAAGAAAGACAGGCTTCATAGGCCGATTCCAGCAGCCCTGGCCCAAGAGCACGATGTACCGCAATCGCCGAGCCAATGATCTTCTTCGTAATCTCGCTTAATCTTTCACTACTCATTTTCGCTTTTCTCTGCGTACTCGGCGACCTCTGGTGTAAAAACTCACCTGCGTCAATCCCCTGCCTGCAATCTATGCAACTTCGCGTATTCTCCGCCGTGTTTCAGCAATTCACCGTGGCTGCCCTGCTCGACGATCTCGCCTTTGTCGATCACGATGATGCGGTCGGCGTGGCGCACGGCGTTCAGGCGGTGTGCGATGATGAACACGGTGCGGCCCTGGCAGATGGCTTTCATGTTGTCATGGATGATGCGTTCGGATTCGTAGTCGAGCGCGCTGGTCGCCTCGTCGAAAATCAGGATGCGGGGATGGGTGACGAGCGCCCGGGCGATGGCGATGCGCTGGCGCTGGCCACCGGAGAGATTGCCGCCGTGCTCGCCGATCAGAGTGTCGTATGCTTGCGGCAGCTCCAGAATGAAGTCGTGGGCGCCGGCGAGTTTGGCCGCCTCGATCACCGCCTCCATCGGCAGGCCGGGGTCCGCCAAGGCGATGTTGTCGCGCACCGTGCGGTTGAAGAGCATGTTTTCCTGCAACACCACGCCGATCTGGCGGCGCAGCCAGGCGGGCTCGACCATGGCGAGGTCTACCCCGTCGATGAGTATCCGCCCGCTTTCCGGGACATACAGGCGCTGGATGAGTTTGGTGAGCGTGCTCTTGCCGGAACCCGAGCGGCCGACGATGCCGATGACCTCGCCGGGCTGCACGTCGAGGGAGACGCGGCGCAGCACTTCGGGCGTATCCGGCCGGTAGCGGAAGGTGATGTTGTCGATTATGACGCGCCCCGCGAAGGCGGGCAGGGTGGCGCGGTTGGGGTTGTAGCCTGGCTCGGGGTGGGCGTTAAGGATATCGCCGAGCCGCTGCACGGAAATGCCGGCCTGCTGGAAATCCTGCCAGAGCTGCACCAGCCGCAACACCGGGCCGCTGACCCGCGCCGCCAGCATGTTGAAGGCGACCAACTGCCCCACACTCAGGCTGCCTTCGATTACCAGATGGGCACCGAACCACAGCGTGGCCGCAATGACGAGCTTATTGATCAGGGAGGCGATCTGGCTTGCCGTATTGCCCAGCATGTCGGCCCGGAATCCGGCGCGCACATAACCGGCCAGTTGCTCCTCAAAGCGGCGCTGCATCTGCGGTTCGACGGCCATCGCCTTGAGGGTCTGCACGCCGTTGATGGATTCGACGAGAAAGGCCTGATTCTCCGCACCGCGGTTGAACTTTTCGTGCAGGCGGGCGCGCAGCACCGGCGTCACGAGCACTGAAAGCAGCGCGTACAGGGGAATCGACCCCAGCACAATCCATGTCAACAGTGGGCTGTAGTAGTACATCACGGCGATGAAGACCACCGTGAAGAAGGCGTCCACCACCACGGTGAGGGCCGAGCCGGTGAGAAACTGGCGGATGCTCTCGAGTTCCCGCACCCTGGCCACGGTGTCACCGACCCGCCGCGCCTCGAAGTAGGCCAGCGGCAGGGCCAGCATGTGCCGGAACAGTTTGGCCCCCAGACTGACATCAATGCGATGCGCGGTGTGGGAATAGAGGTAGGTGCGCAAGCCGCCAAGCACCACCTCGAACAGCGAAATCACCACCAGCCCGAATAGCAGTACATCCAGCGTGGTCAGTCCCTTGTGCACCAGCACCTTGTCGATGACCACCTGGAAGAACAGCGGGGTCACCAGCGCGAACAACTGGATAAAGAACGAGGCTATCAGCACCTCACCAAACAGCCGCCGGTGCTTGATAATGGCCGGGATGAACCAGGTGAAATCGAATTTGCCGACCCCGCCTTCGGCCAGCTTGGCGCGGCGCGTGAAAAGAATCAGTTTTCCGCACCAGGCCTTTTCAAAGATTTCGCGCGGCAGGATGAGGGGGCGCTGTTCGAGGGGGTCCTGGATTAGCACCTTGTCGCCGTCGATCTTGGCGACGATGAAATAATGCCCGTCGTGGTGCTGGACGATGGCGGGCAGCGGGGTGTCCGCAAGGCGCGCCCAATTGCTTTCGATCGCCTTGGCCTTGAGGCCCAGATGCTTAGCCGCCAGCAGGATGTCCGTGGCGTCGAACAGCCGGCCGGTTTGGCCGAATTGATGCTGAAGTTGATTGGGATCGATGGGTAGCCCGAAAAATCGGGCCAGCAGTACTACACAGGCAAGGCCGGTGTCTACATCAGAAGAAGCGGAAACGGCGTGGGGCATGGGATTTTTTCTGTCTTTTTCATAAAGACGATCCCTCGCCGGTGGTTATCTGAAGAAATAGTGTATTGGGATGCTCCCTGCCGTTTTCAGGATCATCCATCAATGAGCAGCCGGTACGATAATTGCCGGGATGGTTCGTTGTCAAAAAAAATCAGAATCAGAAGTGTCCGGCAATTTCGCAAAGACGGCTATATAACATGATGATGTTGAATAGGAAAGTGTGTGTTTAGGGGTGTCACCGACTTGAACGTGAATTTTTTGGGAAACTGGGGCTTTCCCCCCAGGAGTTTCCGTCATGTATTCAGGCCAGTTGGTGTTCGCACAACTCATGGAGCATTTGCCCCTTCACACATTCCGTCGCTGCGTGCAGCGCTACCCTTCCAAATATCCCACCAAGACTTTTTCGCATCTCGATCAATTTCTCTGCATGGCGTTCGCGCAGCTGACTTACCGCGAAAGCCTGCGCGACATCGAAACCTGTCTGCGCGCCCACCAAGCCAAGCTCTATCACTTGGGCATACGAGGCAACATCGCCAAGAGCACGCTGGCCGATGCCAACGAGCAACGCGACTGTCGCATCTACGCGGATTTCGCGATGAGCTTAATCCAGACCGCCAGAAAGCTTTACGCCAGCGACAGCTTTGCGGTCGAACTGGAACAGACGGTCTACGCACTCGATACCACGACCATCGACCTGTGCTTGAGCGTCTTTCCGTGGGCACGCTTCCGCTCCACCAAAGCTGCCGTCAAGATGCATACGCTGCTCGACCTGCGCGGCAACATTCCAACCTTCATCCACATCAGCGATGGCAAGATGCACGAGGTCAATGTGCTCGATATCCTGATACCCGAAGCCGGCAGCTTTTACATCATGGATCGTGGCTTCACCGACTTCGCTCGCTGGTTCACCCTGCATCAAGCACAGGCGTTCTTTGTCATCCGTGGCAAATCCAATCTGCTCTTTCGTCGCGTCTACTCTCGCACCGTGGACAAGTCCACTGGACTGCGCTGCGACCAGACCATTGCATTGACTGCTCGCAAGGCCAGCAAGGATTACCCGCAGCACCTGCGACGCATCAAGTTCTACGATGCCGAACACGACAGGTTTCTGGTCTTTCTGACCAACAACTTCGACCTGCCTGCGCTGACCATCGCTCAGCTTTATCGTTGCCGCTGGCAGGTCGAGCTATTCTTCAAGTGGATCAAACAGCATCTTCGAATCAAGCGGTTCTATGGCACCACCGAGAATGCAGTCAAGACGCAAATATGGATCGCCATCGCGGTTTACGTCGTGGTCGCCATCGTGAAAAAGCGGCTCAATACCGAGGCTTCGCTTTACACAATCCTACAGATTTTGAGCCTGACTCTTTTCGAGAAAACGCCACTCGATCAATTACTTAAAAATGCGGAGACGCAAATGAGCATGCAGAAAGACAATAACCAATTGAATCTATTCAATTAAATTACCGGACACTTCTGAATCAGAATATTAACATTTACTCCAGTGTGTTTAGTCCAACGTCACACCGCGCTGTAAAGAAAAATTCATCATTCCGTTATGGCCCCGTAACACAAAATCGCCATCCTTTGCCAGGATACACAGGTATACATGAATGCTGCGTGCGCGGCCTTAAACTAAAATGAGGAGTTCATGTCATGGCTTTGGCTGCGCTACAAAACCAATCTTTTGAAATCGAATCACACCAGGGACATCACCTGCATGTTGGCCTGGCAATCTCGAAAAAAGACATCGAAGCCGCCCAGCGCCTGCGTTATCAGATGTTTGTCGAGGAGATGGGCGCGCGTATTTCGTGCAAACAGCCCGGCATGGAAAGCGACCGCTTTGATCCCTACTGCCAGCACTTGCTGGTGCGCGACCTCAACAACGATCAGGTGGCAGGCTGCTATCGGATTCTCACCGACACCCAGGCCATCGAAGCCGGTGGTTTTTATTCACAAACCGAGTTTGACCTGAGCAACATCCTCACCATGCCCGCGCGCATCATGGAAGTGGGCCGCACCTGCGTCCACCCCAACTACCGCAATGGCAGCACTATCGGGCTGTTATGGGCAGGACTCACACGTTACATGGACATCAACAACTTCGATTACATGATGGGCTGCGCCAGCATCCCCATGAGCATGGGCGTGAAAAAGGTCGCGGCGACTTATCACTACCTGCGCGACAACCACCTCGGCCCCGATGCCTGGCGCGCCACACCCCGGTTAGCTGTGCCGGGTCTGGATCTGTTTCAGCATGACATAACGGCCACGCCCAGCACCCCGCCCCTACTCAAGGCCTATATGCGCCTCGGCGCGGTAATCTGCGGTGAACCCGCCTGGGATCCACACATTAACGTAGCGGACATGCTGATTCTGCTCGACAGGGACCGGCTGGATGCACGCTATGTGAGGCATTTCGTGAACCGGGCGGCGTGATGAGGTCGAAAGCGACGCTACGCTGGGCCGGCCCGGTGAAATGATATAGGACGATGGTACTTAACACACTACGAACAAGCAGGCTTATACCGCAATAACCTCGATATCCGGCTCGATGGTGCGTATCACGCTTTCGATGGCCATGAGCGTGCCGGAAAGCGAGCTGGGGCAGGTGCCGCACGCTCCCTGATACCGGATGACAAGCTTGTCTCCGGAAAACTCCATCACTTCGAGTCCGCCGCCATCGCTCAGCAAGGCGGGGCGGATGCGTTCATCCAGCAGCTCAGTAATACGCGCGAGGCGGTCTTCGTCTTCCGGGGCGACCAGCGTTTTATGCGCTGTTGTACCGTCCGTATCCATTGAGATCGGTGTGGCTGCTTCGGCGGATCGAATGGGCGGCGCCAGCTCCATCAGTAACTTGTCCCAGTAGGCCTCGCCATCCTGCGTTACGGTTAGCCAGCGGTCCACGTAAAACACATTGGTGACATGGGGTATGGCAAACAGCGCGCTAGCCAGCGGATCATTTGCGGCCTGCCCGGCATTTTCGAACGAGCGCGCGACACCCAGGGTGACAGGCTCCTTGAGGACGAAGCGCATGGCGTTCGGGTTCGGGGTTTTTTCTATATCGGCTATTTTGGGCATGGTATCAAAACTCTTTTTCCGTCGATGCGGTCTCTTGCGCGACAAACGCAGAGTGCAAGGTATGCCAAGGCAAAACGGCGCATTTTACTCGGGATGGTAGCTCGCTTACGCCGGCCAATACCGTCAGGCGGCCCAGGTGGTGGGGTTGAGTTTTGGTGTCGAGCTTGCCCGTCACCATGTCGCGAAACTCCTGAATCAGTGTTTCTGCCTCAGCGACGGTTTTTCCTTTCACCTGGGTAGTCATCATCGAGGCCGAGGCCTTGCAGATGGCGCAACTGTGCCCCTCGAAACTGACACCCTGAATCTGGTCACCTTCAAGGTGCAGATGCAGTGTGATGTGATCACCGCACACCGGGTTATGGCCTTCCGCATGGCGGTTGGCTTCCGCGATCACACCGAAATTGCGTGGCTTTTTGTTGTGTTCCAGAATCATTTCCTGGTAGAGCTCGCGCGGATCCATCAGGCAAACACCTTTTGTACGGTATGTATTCCCGCTACCAGCGCATCCACTTCCTCGAGCGTGTTGTAAAAAGCAAATGACGCGCGTGCTGTGGCAGCTACACCAAAGCGCTGCATTACAGGTTGCGCGCAATGATGCCCGGCGCGGACGGCGATGCCCTGGTGATCGAGTATCGTGCCGATGTCGTGGGGGTGGATCTCATCCAGCGTGAATGACAGCACCGCAGCCTTATGCTCCGCCGTACCGATAATCCGCAGGCCTTTGATGTCTCGCACTGCTTCGGTGGCATAGCTCAATAACGCATGCTCGTGTGCGGCAATCCGCTCCAGACCGATGCCAGTGATATAGTCGATAGCGCTGCCCAGCCCTATGCCCGCCGCAATCGCGGGCGTCCCCGCCTCGAATTTGTACGGTATCTCGTTATAGGTAGTGCGCTCGAAGGTGACATTCAAGATCATGTCGCCGCCGCCCTGGTAGGGCTGCATTTTTTCCAGTAACGCGGCCTTGCCATAGAGGATGCCGACGCCGGTCGGGCCGCACAGCTTGTGGCTGGAGAAGACATAAAAATCGCAATCCAGATCCTGCACGTTGACGGGGAGGTGCGGTGCGGCCTGCGCCCCATCGAGCAATACCAGCGCGCCGTGCTGGCGCGCGGTGGCGATCATCTCATGCACCGGGTTGATGGTGCCCAGCGCATTCGAGACATGCGTGATGGCGACAAGTTTGGTGCGCGCGTTGAATAATTTTTCATACGCGTCGAGCAGCAGCTCGCCCGTGTCGTCCATAGGGATAATGCGCAGCACAACCTTCTTCTCGTCGCGCAACATTTGCCAAGGTACGATGTTGGCATGATGTTCCATTGCAGAGAGGATGATCTCGTCACCCTCTTTGAGAAACGCGCGGCCATAGCCGTGCATTACCAGATTGATGCCCTCGGTTGTGCCGCGCACGAAGATGATCTCACGCGCGTCTGCAGCCCCGAGAAAGTTCATCACCTTATGGCGGGCGTTTTCGTATTCGGTAGTGGCAAGCTGGCTCAAGGTATGCACACCACGATGCACATTGGCATGCTCGTGGGTCTGATAATGCACCAGCCGGTCAATCACCTGTTGCGGCATCTGACTGCTCGCGGCGTTATCAAGATAGACCAGCGGTTTGCCATGGATGCTGCGCTGCAAAATCGGGAAATCCGCGCGCACACGGCCAATGTCCAAGCCGCCCTGCAAGGCTTTTTCACTTGAGTGAAGAGCGTTACTCATGTGTGCTCCAGAATCTGTTCTGAGAGTGTTTTGCTAAGTTGCTTTATGAGCGAGGGAACAGGGATCCTATCCACAATCTCTTCGGCAAAGGCGTAGATCAACAGGTTGCGCGCAGTGAGCGTGGTCAGTCCGCGGCTGTTTAAGTAAAACATTTCTTCTGTCTCAAGCTGACTGACGGTTGCGCCATGCGCACACTTTACGTCATCGGCGAAAATCTCAAGCTGGGGCTTGGTATCTATGCGCGCCTTGTTGGACAGCAGCAGGTTGCGGCTTTGCTGAGCGGCATTGGTGTGCTGCGCGTCTTTACGCACAAAAATCTTGCCGTTGAACACCGCGTGCGCACCGCCATCCGCGATGCATTTGTGAAGCTGCGTGCTCTGGCCGTTGGGTTTTGCATGATCCATGACGGTATGTGTATCTGCTATTTGCCGCCCGGAAATCAACGCCAGACCGTTGAGCGTGCATTGTGCAGCCTCGCCGTTTTGCGTAATGCGCAGGTCATGGCGGGATATGCGTGCGCCAAAAGCGATGTTATGAGCCACATAGTTGCTGCCGCGCGCCAAGGCCGCTACGCCATAGGCCATGTGGAAGGCGGAGTGAGACTCCCGTTGCAAGCGTGTATGCTCGACGGAAGCATTTTCGCCAATCGTGATCTCGCTCACGGCGTCGGTAAAATAAACTCCCGGGCTCAGGCACACATAATCTTCAATCAGCGCACATGTGCTGCCGGCTTCGGCAATAACCAGGCAGCGTGGGTAGCTAGCCTGCGGCGTGTTTGCAGTCGCTCCCGTGGCAATAAACAGCAAATGGATGGGCGCAGGGCATGCCGTGTCTTTTGCGATCAGTACCAGCGCGCCATCGCGGATGTGGCTGGTGTTAAGCGCGGCGAACGCCTCGTTGTGAAAGTCCAGCTGTTGCGCAAGGTGCGCGCGAATAACGGCGTCGTGCGAAGACAGGCCTGCTGCCAGATTGCTCATCACTACGCCTTGCGGTAGACCAGCGCAGACCGAAAGATGGGGTGCGTAAATACCATTGACGAATACCAGGCGGCTTTTTTCCGATTCGGGAAGTACGAAGGGCGCAATGTCCGCCAACGACACTTCAGGCGAGATGTCAGCGGCAGCGCTCGCAAAGGCTGTCTTGCGCAGCAGGCCAAAATCCGTAAAGCGCCATTCTTCATCGTGTGTCGTGGGATAGGGCAGTGAATTGACGCAGGCCGCCGCTTCGGCGCGCAGCGCATTCAGCCAATCCGGTCCGGGACCGGCCAATGGGTTAGTGTCCGGCGCCAGGCTGGCAAGGTACTCGTCCCGCACGTCTGGCGCTTTCATCACCGCGCTCATACGGAGGCCGCTCCCGCGCGTCCTGCGCCCGCGGCACTTGCACTTCCATGTGCATCGGCCTCTGCTCCCGCGTGTTCTGGGCCCGCAGCGCTTGCACGTCCATGTGCATCGGCCGCGCTCTGATGCTCATCATCCACCCAGTCATAACCGCGCGTCTCCAGCTCCAGCGCAAGCTCTTTGCCACCGGTCTTGATGATACGTCCGCGCCGCATGACATGAACAAAGTCGGGGGTAATGTAATTGAGCAGGCGCTGGTAGTGCGTCACCATGATCACGGCGTTGTCCGGCGTCATCAGCTTGTTCACGCCACTGGCGACGATACGTAGTGCATCAATATCCAGCCCGGAATCGGTTTCGTCGAGGATCGCAAGCCTGGGGTCCAGCACGGCCATTTGCAAAATCTCATTGCGCTTCTTCTCGCCGCCGGAAAAACCTTCGTTCACGCTGCGGTCGAGAAAGCTCGGGTCCATCTCAACGATCTTGCACTTCTCTTGTATGAAATCATTGAATTCGAGCGGATCGAGCTCTTCGCCGCCACGATGCGCCTGCTGGGTGTTGTAGGTCAGCCTCAAGAAGGCGCTATTGCTCACGCCGGGTATCTCTATTGGATATTGGAACGCCAGAAACACGCCGTTACGTGCCCGCTCTTCCGGTGGCAGCTCAAGCAGATTTTGTCCCTCGAACAGCACCTCGCCGCCGGTCACGGTATAACCGGGGTGGCCGGCCAGCACCTTGGAAAACGTGCTCTTGCCCGAACCATTCGGCCCCATGATGGCATGTACTTCGCCGCTACGCACCGTGAGGTTGATGCCCTTGAGGATCTCTATACCTGCGACGGAGGCCGACAGATTGCGCACTTCTAAAATCACTTTGCTATTGCTGCTAATCACCCGACGCTTCCTTCCAGTTTAAGACCGAGCAGCTTGGTGGCTTCCACGGCGAACTCCATCGGCAGGTGGTTGAACACCTCTTTGCAAAAGCCGTTGATGATCATGGAAACCGCTTCTTCTCCACCAATGCCACGGCTTGCGAAATAAAACATCTGATCCTCGCCAATGCGCGAGGTGGATGCCTCGTGCTCAACCTTGGCGGTGCTGTTCATCACCTCGATATAGGGGAACGTATGAGCGCCGCACGCTGATCCGATCAGCATTGAGTCGCACTGCGAATAATTGCGTGCGCCATCGGCCTTGGCGCCGACTTTTACCAACCCGCGGTAGCTATTGTTCGATTGGCCCGCGGAGATGCCCTTGCTGACGATGCGGCTGCGCGTGTTCTTGCCGATGTGGATCATCTTGGTGCCGGTGTCAGCCTGCTGATGATGATTGGTCAGCGCCACGGAATAAAACTCGCCGATGGAGTTGTCGCCCAGCAGCACGCAACTGGGGTATTTCCAGGTGATCGCCGAGCCGGTTTCCACTTGCGTCCACGAAATCTTGGAATTGACGCCCTTGCACAGGCCGCGCTTGGTAACAAAGTTGTAAATGCCGCCCACCCCGTTCTCGTCGCCGGCGTACCAGTTCTGCACTGTGGAATACTTGATTTCCGCATTGTCGAGCACGACAAGCTCTACTACCGCGGCATGCAACTGATTGGTGTCGAAGCGCGGCGCGGTGCAGCCTTCCAGATAGCTGACGTGGCTGCCCTCCTCGGCAATAATCAAGGTGCGCTCAAATTGCCCGGATTCCGCGTTGTTGATGCGGAAATAGGTGCTCAGGTCCATCGGGCACTTGGTGTTTTTCGGGATGTAGCAGAATGATCCGTCGGTGAATACGGCGGAATTTAGCGCCGCAAAGAAATTGTCCGCGCTTGGCACGACGCTGCCAAGGTACTGTTTGACTAGCTCAGGATGATGCTGCACCGCTTCGGAAAACGAGCAGAAAATGATGCCCACTTCCGCCAGTTTTTCCTTGTACGTGGTCGTCACTGACACGCTATCGAAAATCACGTCCACCGCGACATTCGCCAGCATTTTTCGCTCGTGCATCGGCACACCGAGCTTCTCGAAGGTGCGCAGCAGCTCAGGGTCGACCTCATCCATGCTCGCCAGCTTCTTCTTGGGCTTGGGTGCGGAGTAGTAGATGATGTTTTGATAATCAATTTTGGCGTGCGAGACATTCGCCCAGACGGGTTCAGTCATCGTCAGCCAGTGGCGATAAGCGCTGAGACGGAATTCCAGCAACCAGTCCGGCTCGTTTTTCTTTTTGGATATCAGCCGGACCACATCCTCGCTCAACCCTTTGGGGATGGCGTCGGACTCGATGTCGGTGACAAAACCGTACTCGTAAGGCCGGTTGATTAACGCCTCTAGCGTTGTGCTCATGTTTCTCTCCTGATCCGCAGACTGTAGCCAGTCAAACATACAGCCTGTCGGACTACAGCCCGCCGCAAATTTCCGTCAATCCCGGGTGATGGATGAATTGGCCGCGAACAGCATGGGTGCAACGCACCGATTTTGAGAACGGCTGGAAATGCTCTATATTACAACATGATCTGTTTGACTGTGGGGTAAAGGCAAAACGGTGGCCTATGCCCTATCAAGCCCGCTACCATACTAATAAAACCGACTAATTTAGTCAAGTATTATTGGGGTGGGCATAATGTTGAATAACTTAAAATTATATCATTTAGCATGTTTAATGAGTAAGAGTGTGTGATAAGAATGCGGTTTTTGCTTGTTGTGCTGATGCTGGGTTGCACGCTGTTGGCGCTGGACGGCTGCGGCTTCAGGTTGCGCGGCAGCGCGGGCGTCAGCGTGCCCTTGCCGGTGACGTATGTGCAGGGCGCCAATGCCAGTGGGGTATTGTTGTCTGAGCTGCGCCGTGCGCTGGGCAGCGCCGGGGTGAAAGTCACCGAGGACCGGGAGCAGGCGCAAGCGATCCTGACAGTATTCAACGAAGACAAGAGCCGCCGCGTCCTATCGGTGGGGGCGGCCGGTGCGGCGAGTGAGTTTGAGTTGCACTACGCGGTTACCTTCGACGTTAATGATCAGGCGGGTAAGCCACTGCAAGCCACGCAAACCGTGAGCCTGGAGCGCGCAGTCTCCTTCAGCCAGGCCGATGTGCTGGCCAAGGGTGCGGAGGAAGACCTGCTGTACCGCGACATGCGCCGCGACGTGATACAGGGGATATTGCGGCGCTTGAGTGCGATGGGCAAGGCAGTGGAGAAATAAGTCCAGGACGTTTGGCAGCAAAAAAATGAAACTTAAACCCGACCAACTGAAATCCCATCTCGCCAAAGGCCTGATGCCTGTCTACTTAGTCAGCGGCGATGAGCCACTGCAAGTGGGCGAGGCGTGCGACGTGATTCGTGCCCGTGCCCGTGAACTGGGTTATGGCGGGCGCGAGGTGATGTATGTCGAAACGGGTTTTGACTGGGGCATTCTGCGCGCCGCAGCCAACAGCTTGTCGCTGTTCAGTGAGCGGCGCATTATTGAGCTGCGCATGCCCGGCGGCAAACCGGGAGATGCGGGCAGCAAGGCGCTGATCGAATACGCGCAACGTCCCGCCGATGATGCTGTGCTGCTGGTCACCACCGGCAAGCTCGACAAGGCGGTGCTGGCCAGCAAATGGTGCGGTGGGCTGGACAAGGGTGGCGTTGTCATCCAGGTGTGGCCGGTGGAGGGGCGGCAACTGACCGGCTGGATCGCCCAGCGCATGCGCGGCAAGGGCATGGAGCCCAGCGCTGACGCCGTGGCGGCGTTGGCGGAGCGGGTGGAGGGCAATCAACTGGCCGCCGCGCAGGAAATCGAAAAGCTGTTTCTATTGCACGGCGCCGGACGCATCGACGACGCTGCCGTGACCGACGCCGTGGTCGATAGCGCGCGTTTTGATGTCTATGATCTGGTGGACACGGCGCTGGCCGGAGACGCAACACGCGCCACGCGCATCCTCACCGGCCTGCGAGGCGAGGGCGTCGATCCAGTGCTGGTGCTGTGGGCGCTGGTGCGCGAGATTCGCGGGCTGGCGGGCATGGCGTATGAGGTGCAAACAGGCGCTTCCATGGATCAGGCGATGGCGGCGCACAGGGTATGGGATGCGCGCAAGCCATTGATCAAACAAGGCCTGCAACGCCACAAAGTGGCGCGGTGGCAAGCACTGCTGCGCACAGCTTCGCGCATCGACCGCGTCATCAAGGGTGCGGCGGCGGGCAATGCGTGGGATGAGTTGTTAGAATTGACGTTATCAATGGCCGGTGTGCGATTTTGCAAGGCGCAGGCGGTATGACCGTAGCAAACACGAGGTGGATTACATGACGGACATCAAAGAATACATGCACGGCGTAGGGTTGCGCGCCAAGGCTGCGGCACGCGCGCTGGGGCGGGCGGAGACCGGCGCAAAGAACGCGGCGTTGCAGGCCATGGCCGACGCGTTGCAGGAAAGCGCCACCACCTTGATCGCAGCCAACGCCAAAGACTTGCAGACCGGCAAGGAAAGTGGCCTGGATGCAGCGATGCTCGACCGGCTGACACTCAATGAACCACGCATCGCCTTGATGGCCGAAGGATTGCGCCAGATCGCCGCGCTGGCGGACCCTGTCGGCGAGATCACCGGCCTCAAGTACCAGCCCTCCGGCATCCAGGTGGGGCATATGCGCGTGCCGCTGGGCGTGATCGGTATCATCTATGAATCGCGCCCCAACGTCACCGCCGACTCCGCCGGGCTGTGCCTGAAATCCGGCAACGCCGCCATCCTGCGCGGTGGCTCCGAGGCCATCCATTCCAACAAGGCTATCGCCACCTGCATTCAGATTGGTTTGAGCCGTGCCGGGTTGCCCGCCGACGCCGTGCAGGTTATCGACACCATCGACCGCGCCGCGGTGGGCGAGCTGATCCGTATGAAGGAATATGTGGACGTGATCGTGCCGCGCGGTGGTAAGGGCCTGATCGAACGTATCTCCGCCGAGGCTAAGGTGCCGGTGATCAAGCATCTGGATGGCATTTGCCACGTCTACATCGACGATAAGGCGGATTACGACAAGGCCGTCAAGGTCGCCTACAACGCCAAGACCCAGCGCTATGGCACCTGCAACACCATGGAGACATTATTGGTGGCAGAAGGCATCGCCGCGCATGTCCTGCCAGAGCTGGGGCGGATGTATCGTGAGGCAGGTGTCGAGCTGCGCGGCTGCGCGCGCACCCGTGACATTCTGCCGGATAGCAAGGTCGCCACGGAAGAAGACTGGAAAACCGAGTACCTTGCGCCGATTCTATCGATCCGCGTGGTGGCGGGCCTGGATGAAGCGATAGATCACATCCAGACCTACAGCTCCGCCCACACCGATTCCATCGTCACCGAGGATTTCACCCGCGCGCGACGCTTCCTGCGTGAAGTTGACTCCGGTTCGGTGATGGTGAACGCCTCCACCCGACTGGCCGACGGCTTCGAGTATGGACTGGGCGCCGAGATCGGCATCAGCAACGACAAGCTGCACGTGCGTGGCCCCGTAGGCTTGGAAGGGTTGACCAGCCAGAAATTCGTCGTGCTGGGGGATGGGCATGTCAGAAAGTAGGAGGCGGGGGGCGGGGGGCACAGGACGGGGCAGTCATTTTCATTTATTAACCCCTGACCTCTCGTCCTCGATCCCTGCATGATCGGCATCTTCGGCGGCACCTTCGACCCCATCCACATCGGCCATTTGCGTCCGGTACTGGAAGTCCTCCAGGATCTGGCGCTGGATGAAGTGCGGCTCATCCCCTGCCACGTCCCGCCCCATCGCCCCGCACCGGTGGCCAGTACTATGCAGCGCCTGGCCATGCTGGAAGCAGCGATTCAGGGCGAGTCCGGCCTGCGCGTCGATGACCGCGAACTGCGCCGCACCGGGCCGTCCTACACCGTGGATACGCTCACCTCACTGCGCGCCGAACTCGGCAGCGCGCCGCTGTGCCTGCTGCTGGGCATGGATGCCTTCACGGGCCTGAACACCTGGCACCGCTGGCGCGAACTCATCCAGCTTGCTCATCTGATCGTCATGCGCCGCCCCGGCTCGCTGCCACCCGCACAGGGTGAAGTTGCCGCACTGCTTGCCGAGCGCTGCACTGACAATACCGCCCTATTGCACTCATGCCCGGCAGGACATATCCTGCTTAAGGAAGTTACGCAATTGGACATCTCCGCCACCCGTATCCGCACGCTGGCAAAAGAAGGCAAAAGCGCGCGCTATTTACTGCCGGACGGCGTATGGGACATGATAAAAAAAGAAAGGATCTACTCGTAGTGTCGACTTTCAATCGTGTCACATCGGCGCGTTCGCTGCGCCGGATTTTCTTTGTCGCGCTGATTTTTCAAAACACACCGATAGCTGCCGCAGAACCCAAGCTGCTCTTGGGTGCCGGGGCAGTAAACGTGCTGGACAAGAACCCCGCCGCCTGGGGCGCCATCGAGTATCGCCCTGGCGCACGGTTCCATGGCATTGGCTCTCATGGATAGCCCTTGAGGGTTCAGAGCGCCAGCAGTTCGCGGGCATCGGTGCCCTATTCGACATCCCTCTCGGTGCACGCTGGTTCGTCACACCGAGCTTCGGCCCCGGCGTCTATTTCAAGTCACACGACGGCGTTGATCTCGGTAGCTCCATCGAATTTCGCTCCACCTTTGAAGTATCCTTCCGGCTAAAAAACAACAGTCGCCTCGGCGCCAGCTTCGGCCATATTTCAAATGGAAACCTGAGCGGCAACAACCCCGGCACTGAGGTGGCGAAACTCTTGTATCAAATGCCGCTCTGAGAACCTGTTCACGATCTCGATCAAGGGATGCAGTGCATACCCCTAAAGGGCACAATGAGGCAAAATCGCACGAAAAAGCGGAGCATACGCGCAGTATGTGAGCATTTTGAGTGCGATTTTCCTCGGTACCCCCTTGAGGGGTAAACGCCGCAATGCGCCCTTCAGCGAGATCGTGAACAGGTTCTGAGTGCTCAGCGCCCGGATTGATGTCTACTGCTCCGGCGTCCACGGCGGCAAGCTCTTCGCAGGGGCAGACGTGAGTAAGACTTTCTCGAACCGCCGGCCTGGGTCACGGCGCACCTCAACGCTATCGCCGCGGCTTCGCGATACAGCATCACCATAGACCAGCCACTGATCACCGCCTGGGGCACGCAACGTACAACCGCCGTATCCAAGCGCTTTGGGCCTGCTCAGCTCGCCAAGGTATGGCTCAAGATCGTCCCATATCTGCTGGAGCTGCACAGCGCACGTTTCTTCAATCTGCCACGATGGATTGCGACGTCCTGTATAAACCAGAGCGGTCGCAATCCATCTTTTGCCCTCATCACCTGATCTTGATGTGTCCATGCATAACCAACATGAAGCCGCAGAACTGCGTGTAGGGACCGCGATCCGCTGTCCGTGGATCAGGGATGATGTGGCCGCTGTTGTCCAGATTGGTGACCGGCGTCCCGCCCGGCTTGTGTGACCATCGCATATTGGGTCCTAGCCGATACCAGTGGAAATCCCAGCCGGGCGCGATTACTAGCGCGACGAGGTGACCCACTTTGGGACAGGCAATTTTCTTGATCTTCTGCGGGATAAGCTCATCCTTTTGGGCCGCCCCCCAGACGTCCGGACAGGTCAAGGCGGCATACATGGCTCCGGCTGCGAGACCGGGCTGCGCGAACGTGTCTGTGCGATAGTTGGTGGCATAATTGTAGCAATTGTTATTCCATTGCCGCACTCCGCCATCATTCCACCACGCCGGCTCGTAGATGGGTGCACACGGACATTTCTTCAAAATCGGCCACTTCTCCTTCGACGGCACGTATGCCGCCTCCAGACTCCGGTAGCGCTCAAGCTCCTTGGAAAGATATGTTTCGAAACCCTTGCCAACCTTCAGCGCCTGGATGCGCTGTTTATCGGCAAAGATGAAATCTTCGAATTCTTCATCGCCAACGCGGTGTGCGATATTCTCGCCCAGCAATTTGCCATTCAGCAGGCGAAACTGTTTTGGAAGTTTTTTTGAACCGGCACCCACCTGTTCTATCAACAAACCGCGATAACCAAGCGTATCGGCAGGTGCTCGTTGCTCGGCTCTTTTGAGCGCCCGAGAGGGAAGTAATCGTTGCAGCGCTGCGCGACTATCTGCATCGTCAAGCTCGATGACCGGATTGGGGCGACCGCTGAAAATGTCGATTGTTATTCGAAGTTTCATATCCTATCTCCTTATTGGTGGCTTATTTGCGCTCTGTCCTTATTCCACGCCGCTCCAACCCCCCCCAAAAACAGGGATTAGAAAACTCACACTCGGGCGTCCTCCATAACATAGAGCAGGTTGACGGCTTGTGCAACATACTGGGGATGCCCAATTAGCGTTATATCTAACACTATGGGCGTTGGTGGTTGTGCCAGCGGTTTATTCGTTGACGGAGGGTGGTTTGCCGCGGCTGCGTGGGTGGGGTGCGAGGGTTATGTCGAAGGGATTGGGTTAGCGATAGCTTAACCCAACAGCGGTGGTTCAAGCTCATTTACCAAAGGCTAATGAGGGAGTAGTATTGCTCGATGTTAATCTGTACCGGTCAGTTGGATTGTTAGGGGTCAACAAGCAGCTAGATACAAGCAGATGCGGTTGTGGATAATTTTCAAAAACTCAACAAGTTAGGAATCGCTGTGATATTGACAAGGCCATTTTATGTTGATTGCCCCACATCTATGAAGATACTAATTGCTACGGTATCATGATGAAATTACCTACAAAGTTGAAGAAAGAACCGTTAATTGACGCCGTTTTCGAGCTGAGATTCACGAGTGTAGTTCCCGCATCAAGTATTTTGCCGGGGATATTGTTTTCCCAACTGAACGGAGACAAATCTATTGAGCGCCTTGGGGCGGCGGACTTGCCAAAACAGGTTCGTGATGCCGACCCTAATTTGCAATATGCCCCAATAATACGGATTAACTGGGGATCTTTTCTCATTTTCATTAGTGATCGTAGTGTTGCCGTAGCTTGCAAGCTGCCCTATGTTGGTTGGAGTGCATTCAAGCCCGCGATAATTGAAGTTGTTCGATTGTTGAAAGATGTCGGAATCATAAAGTCAGTTCAACGGTATGCGCTAAAATACGTGGATCTCCTCCCCGCCTTGGATGCTAAAGATCAAGTTTCTTTACTTAATATTGAGATTTCATTAGGGAATCACAAATTGGAAAAAGAAATATTCCAAGTGCGTGTTGAAATTCCAAAAGATGGTTTCACTCATGCGGTCCAGGTAGCTTCATCTGCAGAAGCTACCATGCTTGATGGGGTGAAAAAGGAGGGCATTATCGTTGATATTGACACTGCCAAGAATATCGACAACGAAGGTCTGGATGGATTTTTGGAGAACTTGCCATATAAGCTCGATGCAATTCATGCTACAAATAAAGCAATGTTCTTTGATTGCCTAAAACCAGAAACAATCATTGCGCTGGAGCCTGTATATGACTAACTATCACATCAAGAACTCTTCCATGACGCTTGGCAGTATCTCAATTGCTGGCATTCTCGCTACACAGTTATTAGCTCTGCCATCAGACGAATTTCAAAAATTATCCCTTGCGCCTAACAATGCAAATTATGTTACGCCTGCCAATTCGCATACATTCGGTCAGTATGCCAACATATTCACAGGGGAATTTGATCGTGAGTCGAGCCAGCTTGAAGTATCTGTCTCCCTTTTTTATGCAAAATTGCTTGCACACCAAGAGCCTTTAGGTAAAGAGTTTGAGGAGGCTTTATACGACAATCTTTGGGATCTTTACGCGCGATGATTAAAAGACCATGAGCTTTACTGCTGAGGAGTTTAAAACACAGATTCCTTACTATCTGACCCAAGATCAGAAAGACGGTTTGGTCAAGGCTTTGAATGAGTTCCCTAGTTGCAATTACTACAGCACGCTATATCCAGCCGATGTGTTGCAGGGTGATGGATGGACGAGTATTCAGATCTTACGTTGTAACTACTCACCCCCGATTAAGTTGACCTCACCCGCGAGAGCCATTTGAATCGCAATAAGAGGATTATGTCCCTTGTTGGCCATAGTTTGCAGATAGCTTGATATTCGGCAATAAGCCTGAGCATAAATCTCTGAGCGGAAACAGCCTGAGACCTTTTGCTTCACCTTGGACATTCTCAAATCACGCTCGGCCCGATTATTGGTGAAGGAGACATGCGGGTTTTTGGCGAACAGCAGGACGGATGCCTCATGTTTTTGCAATCGCTCCAGCAGATTGTGCGCATCTGACTTGGCGAGTTTGCCGCGTTTGCCGCTGGGCTTTTGGGGAATAGGTGGAAGCTCTTTTTCGCCACGGGTGAGAATCGTGCGGTAGCGCTTTTGCAACCGCGCCAGCGCTTCATCGGTCAATCTCTTTTCCGTGCTTCTGGAGACGGTGGCGCAGCTCTCCTGTAAAAGGCGTTTCATGTGGCGCGCCCAGGCGTAGTCATTGGCGTCAACAATGAACGTCAATTCGCGCAGCAGATGCGAGCCGCACAGGCCGTGAGAGCAGTGATCATAGGACAAGTAGGATGACCAACAGTCATGGATAATGGCGCCACCGTAGCGCGGAATAATATCAATCGACGAAATCGCTGCCGTGCCCCGTTTTCGATGTAAAAACTTGAGGGTGATCTCCCCTGCGGAGTACACGTGTATCCAATGGTTTTGCTTATCCACCCGCAAGGAGGTCTCATCCACATGCATAGAGGGTGCTTTCAGCAGCTGTGCGGTGGCGTGCTGCTCCCACCGCTCCAAGGCACGATGAAGCCGCAGCACAAAAGCCAGAAGAGTGGCTTCAGAGATCACAACACCGATCATGGAGGTCAGCAGCGTTTGCGCGCGATTGATCGCGACCATCTGAGACACCAGTAAATTGATGACAAAGGCCTTTAAGCCATCGCCGTATTGCAACGGGCCGTGCATATCCGCCGGGAACTTCCCTTTGACCGTCGCATCGCAGACCGGGCACTGCTTGACCTCGGCATCCACATGCTCAACGACTTTCTCAAAAACAATATCGATCTTCGTCCGTCTTTCATGGTGACTACAGGGCGTATTATCCAGATCTTCGCCACATACATCGCAGAGGCGGACTCTAGAAAGAGTCACACTCTCTTTGACGCGCGTGTTTTTCAGCAGGGCGCCGTTTTCGTTTTTCCCCTTACCCTGGCTCCCCGGATGACTCAACGAGGAGTCGTCCTTTTCCGTTTGGGAGGAGGGCTTGCTGGAGTTGCGGCTGTCTTTCTTGGTTATTCTTTCCAGAAAAATGGAGAGCATCAGCTCCATCATCATGAACATGCTATTCATAAGCACCTGAGTTTCGCGAGGCACTTTACCGTCGCAACTGAGCTGCTCAAAATCCGCTTTCAACCGGCTGACTTCGTTTCTGACCGAGGTTTTGTCTAGGCTTGCCATTAATAAGGGGGGCTATACGTTTGGAATAGCCAAAGGATAACATGGCATTTTTCGACCCCCTGATAACGGTCAGATCAGGCTGAAATGGTTTTTTCGACTTGAAATGGCAAGGCGGCTCATTGAAGAGATCAAAGCCCCTGCCAGCGGCAATAGAGAATAGATTTTACACCGAGATAAGGAAGTGGTTTTTTCGATAGAAAAAACCTGTCAAGAGATTTTTAAGTTATTTTTCGTGTGAAGGGAGTGAGTAGTTACCTTACGTTTTAATGATGGTGCGCGTGACAGTATCAAGGGTATTCTCCTATCCAATAGTTGTGATATAGATCCCGGCAATGCACGTGTCTTGCCACCCAAAATCACTTTTGCTCCGCTAGTTCGCCTCAAAGATTACACAAACGTCCTGCAAGGCAAAGGGATGGCGCCGCAAAAGATTGAAGATCTATTAAACAGTATTCGTGCACAACGTAGTACTTCAATTTTTTACTTGCCGAAGGGTGGGGCGCTAGATGATGAGCATATAGCCCTCCTGGACGATTTGCACACAATCCCTTCCCCAGTTTTTATGCAGGACAAACACCGTGCCAAGCTCTTTACGTTGAGCCAGGTAGGTTTTTATATGTTCCTGATGAAGCTTTCTATCCATTTTTGCCGATTTCACGAAAACTTGGCAAGATAATCAAGTATGTGGTAAGCAGGCGGGCCAACGATGCGGTTCACTGCGTTTACCACATCTTACAAATTGTTACCCCATCCCACCGGACGATTAAAGGGGGCACCCATTAGTCGCCCCCTGTCAAGCGAGCAAGCAATTCCATGGCGGCATCAGCCGCCCATCAGGATCAAGCGATCAGCGGTAATACTGCTTTTGCCCTGGCGGCCTAGCCGCCCGTGACATGAGGTTCAGAGCCCTTTAATCGCGTCCACTTTTTGCCCCAAGCGCAGGCATTGCCACCTCATTGTCACCTTCACGGTGATTACGGTGGCTTCGCGCTCGCTACGACTCCCAAGTCTGGCCGTTTATTAGGCGGCGATATCCTGGTCGCCCGCGATTTCGGCAAGGGCGTGGTTGAGACAGGTTCGTGCGCAGGTTGCGCAGCGTCCGCATTGGGTGGCCACCTTCAGTTCGTCGCGCAGCTCGCGCATAGTGCAGACGCCTTGCTCCGCGGCATTCTGGATATCGCTCTCGGTCACGGCATGGCAAAGACAAATATACATGATCAATCACCCGGTGTAATAACCTGATGTTATTTATAAATGCAAATGAGAATGATTGTCAATCATTTTTTGCTCGCGGGTCAGCGGAAAGTAAGTTGACAAGTGCTTGCGGATATAGTATGGATTACTGGGGCAGCGGTGTTCACCACACGGAGGTGTTACATGGGCAGCAGATTTTTAGTTGTGCACGACAGGAATGGCGTGGACTGGGCGCGCCTGGCCGAAATATTTGAAAAAGCACCGTTTGCCAAGAGAGATCCGCCTGATATACAACGGGCGTTTGAGAACAGCTATGTTTCGTGCTTTGCCTATGACGATATCCAGCTGATCGGCGCAGCCCGCGCGACCTCGGACGGGGTGTATTACGCTACCGTATTTGATGTTGTGGTAGCCATAGAGTATCAGGGCATGGGGGTTGGCAGCGTGTTGATGGAGGCGCTTCTGGCGAAGCTTCCCTTTGGCAAGGTTTACCTTACGGCCCCGCCCGACAAGCAGAGATTTTATAGAAAGTTCGGGTTTTACAAGCACAATACTGCTATGGGGCGATATGCCGACCCTGAGCAGGCCTTTGAGTATGGAGTCTTGTCACGCTGGGAGCATGCGGCTTCGCGGTATTTCTGGTGGTCAAAACCGTCTTATGAGCCGCGCCCTGAAAAAAAGCAGGACTGAGGATTTGCTCTAATCTTCCTTGGGGCTTTGTCCTTGCGTAGGCTTTTGTCCCGCATTTTTTTATCTTTTTTGATCTTGAGTCTGATCGCGAAATAGATCACAAATACCGCCAGAAAACCCGCTACCCACATAATCTCAATGCCCAGCAGTACGCCGAACAGGTGTGGCTCAAGCCAATCTCGCATTGGAGTATTCCTCCCGTGTTATTCGTATCTTAACGCCTCAATGGGATTAAGCCGCGCCGCTTTCATGGCAGGGTAAATGCCGAAGAAGGCGCCGACAAAAAAGGCAAAGGTGAAGGCCAGCGCCACCGACCAGGCACTCACATCGACGGGCAGTACCGGGAAGGCAGCCTTGGCGCCGTAGGCGACGCCGGCGCCGAACAGGATACCGATGATGCCGCCGATTACCGAGAGCGTTACGGACTCGATGACGAACTGCAGCAGGATGTCGCGTTGCGAGGCGCCGATGGCCTTGCGCAGGCCGATCTCTCGGGTGCGTTCGCGCACCGATACCAGCATGATGTTCATGATGCCGATGCCGCCGACCAGCAGCGAGATGCTGGCGATGCCGCCCAGGACATAGGTGAAGGTGGTCAGGATGGTCTGCATGGTGGAGAGCATGGCCTGTTGACTGATGATGGTGAAGTCTTCTTCGCCTGCGTGGCGCTGGATCATGATGGCCTTGATTTGCTCCTTGGCGCGCTCGACGGTGTTTTCGTTGATGGCCTGGGTGAGGATGTTGGTCAGGCCATCCTGGTCGAAGATTGCCTGGGCGGTCTCCACCGGAATGAAGACGTGATCGTCGATGTCCATGCCCAGCGTGACGCCTTTGCTTTCCATGATGCCGATGACGCGGAACTTGGTCTCGCCGATCTTGACGGTGCGTCCCAGAGGGTTGGCCTCGCCGAACAGCTCCTTCCTGACAGTGCGGCCGATCACCGCCACGCGGCGCTGCGCATCGACATCGGCCTTGGAGATGAACGAGCCGATTTCCGCATGCAGATTGCGTACCTGTTCAAAATTCTGGTCGGTGCCGATGATCTCGACATTGCGCAGGCGGTTTTGATATTTGACTGGGGCGTTGCTGACGACTACCGCGCTCAGGCCGTTAAGCAGGGTGGCGCGTTTTTCCAGCGCGCGTAGATCGGCGATAGTGATTTTTTGTATACCTGACGGCATGCGGCCCATGCCGGTAGTTTCGGTTTTGCCGGGGACGATGATCAGCAGGTTGGTGCCGATGCCCATCAATTCCTTGCGGATGTATGTCTGGGCGCCCTCGCCGATGGCGACCAGCATGATCACCGAGGCCACGCCGATGATGACACCGAGCATGGTCAGGAAGGCGCGTATCTTGTTGGCGAGCAAGGCGTCGAAGGCGATGCGCAGGTGCTCGAACGGATTCATGGCGCTTATGCTCCCGTCAGTTCCGTGATTGAATTCTGCTTGTCGGTGAGCATACGCCCATCGGCCAGTGTGAGCACGCGCCGCGCGTGTTGTGCCACCCGCGTATCGTGGGTGACGACCACCAGCGTCGTGCCCTCTGCATTGAGTTGCTCGAACAGCGAGATGATCTCCATGCCGGTCTTGCTGTCCAGGTTGCCGGTGGGTTCGTCGGCGAACAGCACTGCCGGATTATTGGCCAAGGCGCGGGCGATGGCCACGCGCTGCTGCATCCCTCCTGACAGTTCCGACGGATAATGGCCGGTGAACTCACCGAGGCCGACGCGGGCGAGCAGCGCCTTGGCCTTGTCGAGGCGTTCACGGCGGCCCAGTCCGTGGTAGACCATGGGCAATGCCACGTTCTCGGCGACGGTGTAGCGCCCCAACAAGTTGAATGACTGGAACACGAAGCCGAAAAAGCGGTTGCGGATGTGCGCCAGCTCCGTGTCGCTCTTGGCCGATATTTCTTCTCCTTCGAGGCGGTAATGGCCAGAGGTGGGCACATCCAGGCAGCCGAGGATGTTCAGCAGGGTGGATTTGCCGGAACCGGAGGCGCCGATTAAGGCGATATATTCGCCTCGGCGCACCTCGATGCTGATGCCCTTGAGCACCTCATAGCGGATCGCTCCCGTGACATACACTTTGGTGACATCGTTAAGCTGAATGAGGGGGGCGCCGGACATTTTTAATCTCTTCTTTGATGTTATGCGCCGTCCACGAAAAACACGAAAGGCACGAAAAAGCTCCATAGCACAATCCGTTCGACGGTTGCTTTCGGATAGCAGCTGAAGTTGACTAGCAAACCCAGGCGCATTGTTGCGCCAACAACCTTGCCCATGTTTTCGTGCCTTTCGTGTTTTTCGTGGATCACAAACCTGCTTATTGGGCGTTATTTCTGCCGCACGCGCACGCCGGGTTGTAACCCTTCCTGATCGAGCGAGGTGATGATCCGCTCGTTTTCGCTGAGTCCTTTGCGCACCTCAGTGGAATCCCAGTTTGACTGGCCGAGGGTGATGACGCGTTTGGCAACCTTGCCGCCCTCGATCACATAGACGTAGTGTTCCTTATCCTTGGACATGATCGTCTGGGCGGGGGCGTAGAGTATGTTCTTGAGCGTGTTCACAATGATTTCCACATCGGCGGACATGCCGGGGCGGAGGAAGGGGGGCGGATCGGTCAGGCGCAGCTTCACGGTGACGTTGCGGCTCTTGAGTTTTTCCACGGACACGCCAGGCGAAATCTCAAATAGGGTGGCGCTGAATTTTTTATCGGGCAGGGTATCGAATTTGATCTCGGCGGCTTGCCCGAGCCGTAACCGGCTAAGGTCTACTTCGTCCACCAGCGCCTTTACATAAAGCCCGCTCATGCGTGTGACGCGAGCCACTGGCGTGCCGGGCTGGACCAGCTCGCCTGCCTTGACAGGTATTTCCATGACCGTGCCGTTCATGGGTGTGCGGATCGTGGTGTAATCCAGGTTTAACTGTGCCACGCGCAACGAGGCTTCCTGCTGCTTGACATCGGCCTCCGCTGTCTTGACTTGCCGCTCCTGTACGCCTGCTTGCTGGAGGTTCGCCTGAGCGGTGTTGAGCGCAGCTCGCGCCACATCCAATTCGGCAGCACTGGTCTCCATCTCGCCGAGAGGGATCAGGCGTTTGTCGAAGAGCTGTTTTTTCTTGTCGTATTTCTGTGTTGCGTCGCCTAGCCGTGCCTTGGCCTCCGCCAGCGCTGCGGCGGTGCGCGCCTTATCCATTTGCAGCGCGATGTGCGCCGAGGCGAGGCGGGAGTGCGTCGCTTCCAGCGCTGAACGCGCCAGATTAAGCTTGGCCTGTGCCTGCTCCGCATCAAGGCGCATCAGGGTGTCGCCGGTCTTGACCACATTCCCTTCCTGCACCCGGACCTCGATCACCTGGGCTGCAATTTCAGCTTTCACAAGAGCTGTTGCGTCAGTATCCACCGTCCCAGTTTCCGTAGGGGTGACCGTGATCACCAGATCGCCCCGCTTGACGGGCGTTGTTTCCACGGTCATCTCCTGGCTTTGGCGATAATAGTAGGCCATCGCCCCGAGGATTAGCACGACGACGGTGGCGGCCAGGAGTTTCTTGCGGGATGGGGGCATGAAAAATGTTTTCCTCACGGCATTGGCTGATAATAGTAAACAATAGTCGCGGGCCTATTGCGATAAAAAATGAGGAGCGCATGAACAATATAGATCAACTTCTGGACATTATGGCACGGTTGCGTGATCCCAAGGATGGTTGCCCCTGGGATCGCGAGCAAACCTTCGCCAGCCTGGTGCCCCACACCATTGAAGAGGCCTACGAGGTGGCAGATGCGATTGCGCAGGGTGATACGGATGAGTTGTGTGCGGAGCTGGGTGATCTGCTGTTTCAGGTGGTGTTCTATGCCCAGGTGGCGAGCGAGGCTGGTCAGTTTGACTTTGATGACGTTGTCGCCGCGATTATCGGCAAGATCGTCCGCCGCCATCCACATGTCTTCGGCGAGGCGAAAATCGCATCCGCCGCCGATCAGTCACTGGCCTGGGAAGAGCACAAGGCTGGCGAGCGTGCCGAACGCGCCCGGGCCGAAGATCGGCCTGCCAGCATTCTTGATGGTGTAGCACGTGCCCTGCCCGGTCTGACACGCGCTGCAAAACTGCAAAACCGCGCAGCAACGGTCGGGTTCGATTGGCCGCATATTAACCAGGTTATGGAAAAACTCGAGGAAGAGACGGCGGAAATCCATGCCGAGATTGCACAAGGCGCTCCGCCCGAGCGCATGGAGGATGAGATCGGCGACTTGCTGTTCGTCGCCGTCAACCTCGCCCGTCACGCCAACATCGATGCCGAGGCCGCGCTACGTGTGGCCTGCTCCAAATTCGAACGGCGTTTCCGGCGGATCGAAGCATTGCTTGGGGAGCAAGGCAGAACGCCGCAGGAGGCTACGCTGGAGGAGATGGATGCGTTGTGGGATAGGGCGAAAGGGGAGGAGAGGTGACAGATTATTGGCGCCTCCATTTTCGCCTTGCCCTCGCGCCCTGATCGAATTTATAGAGGTACCCTTATGTGGCCGAGGGATAGACATCAACGCGTGTCAGCTCCCCCGCTGGCGTTACCACGAAGCGCACCGGCAGGAACTGTTCCAGCAGCCATATCGTGGTCTGCGCATGGGAGGAGAGGGTGCGGACAAGGAAGCGCGAGGGACCGTGCGCCATGGCCAGATAGATCAGCATCTGGTCCGCAGTGTGAATGTCCAGGGTTGCGCCACTCTGGATCTCGGCGCGCAGTGCCCGTCCTGCTTCCTCGCCTAGCCGTTCGGCGGGCACGCCGCGTTCGGCTACTGTTGCGGCACCCAATAGGGTATGGGCCGTCTTTGCCCACAGCACCACGGCCCCGCCTTGTCCAATGGCATCGTCCCGCCCCAGCCCCCGGCCTTCTATGTGTGCGTCAGGGAATCCCATGATTTCCTGCAGCGCCGCCTGTTTCATGCGCTCGACGATGTGGCCCGGCAGATTGGCGATGTGTGCGATGCCCCGGATCGCTTCGAGAGGGCCGGGTGTGTCCAGCACCAGTGGATGCAGGGCGGTCACTGGGAGTATCTCCGTCTCGATCTCCCCGCCGCCGCGCGGATAATAGCCGCGCCTGAGCACCATCACGCGGGTTTGCAGCCCCATGTGTGTCAGCAGGGCCAGTAATACATGGCACAGATAATCCAGAGGTGGTGCGGCCTTCACGTCGGTGCCGCCAGTCAGCCGCAGGTGAACCGTCTCACCGCAGGCCACTGCCGCTGGGAGCACAGCCTGCAGCACCAGGGTAAGACTTCCTGCCGTGCCTACGTCGAAGTGAAAGCTGCCGCCATGCAGCCGCCCGGGCCGGAAAGTCAGCTCCTGGGAACCCACTTGCAGGCCGTTCACCTGGGCGTCGCACAGCGCGGCTACCGCCCGCACGGCGGCCACATGCTGCGCGGCCAAGCCGGGATTGGCGCGTCTTGCGCGGACGTTGCGTATCAAGACCTCTGTCCCCGATATCGCAGCCAAGGCCACCGCCGTGCGGATCAACTGCCCACCGCCCTCACCGTGTGAACCGTCTATTTCGCGCATATGAACTTATCTACCGTTCTTTGCCATAGCAAGGCCCGCTGTTGTAATTTTTGTATCTTAAAGTGAAAATGGGTTGCTTCCCATGCGCTGACCGGCTGTGCATGTGATGCGTCAGATGCCGCGCGCGGGAGGCGAACCCAGCCTCATCGGTCTATACTTAGCACGTTTCTCAAGCGAGCCAGCCAGTTATGATCAACAACGATCTCTCCATCGTCGTGGTAGACGATATGCATCTTGGCCGCGAGGCCGTATGCGTCGCGCTTGCCAATAGCGGTTATCGCGATGTCCGTACGGCCAGCTCCGCCGGTGAGGCGCTGACACTGCTGGCGCATCGCCCCGCCGATGTCGTGCTGGCGGACTGGGTGATGCCTGAGATGGATGGCCTGGAACTCACCAATCACATCCGTCAGCAGGATGAGGCCGGCAACCACTATACCTCCGTCATCCTGTTTACCGCAAAGGAGGGCGTGGAGAATCTCGTGCTTGCCTTTGAGCGCGGTGTCGATGACTATCTGACAAAGCCCGTCGATGAACGGGAGCTCGCCGCGCGCCTCCATGCCGCCGGGCGCATTGCTGCGTTGCAGAATACGCTGTTTGAAACTGCCCAGAACCTGGCCGCTCACAACCTGCGTCTGGAAGAGTTGGCGACCACGGACCCGCTCACCGGTCTTGGCAACCGGCGTTATATGCGCACCCATCTGGAAGCGTTGATGCTGGAAACCGCCACGCGTGGCGGCGCCATTTACCTTGCTATCGCAGACATCGACCACTTCAAGGCCGTGAATGACAGCTATGGACATGCGGTGGGCGACGAGGTACTGGTGGCCGTCGCCAATCGTCTGCGCCGCGCAGTGCGCCCAACCGATGTTGTGGTGCGCATGGGTGGAGAGGAGTTTGCGGTGATCATGTATTGCGCGGATGCTAACCAATCCAACCCCGCGCTCTTTGAGCGTATCCTGCGCGCTATCGATCAGCGGCCAGTCAAAACCGCTGCGGGTAACCTTTCCGTCACTGCCTCACTCGGTGTCTGTTTCTATAGTGGTGCGGAGCAAGGGCCGCAGTCAGTGGAAGCCATCCTTGAATGCGCCGATACCAAGCTGTATCAGGCCAAAGAGGGGGGCGGAACCAGGTGGTGTATTGAGTTGGCGTTGAAGGCTGCACACCTGCTGGGGTATCGGAACTATTATGAAAATTTGGCGGCGATTTTTCTTTAGTGTGATAGTCGTCCTTGCCGCCGCGCAGAGCGGGTGTGGTGGGGGCGGTGGTGGTGGCACGCCTCCATCACCAGCGGAGAAAACCTATGCGATCAGCGGTGCGATCAGCGCTGCGGTGTATACGGCGATGGATAGCGATGTCAATGACCTCGCCGCACCGTATGCGCCGAATGACGATTTCGACCATGCCCAGCCAGTCGGCAATCCAGTGGCGATTGGGGGGTATGTCAATCAACCGAGGGCAGGGATGCCGGGTAGGTCGCAAATGCGGGGAGATGTCTCGGACTTCTACAAGGTTACACTCGCGGCTAATCAGATCATTACACTCAGCATTGGTGAGTCGAACCCTGCCGCAAACGATCTGGATGTCTATCTTTATAGCCAGAACGGAACCTTGGTGGATAGCACGGAAGATGTAACCAGGGTCGAGTCGATCAAAGTGGTTGTGCCGGGCACGTATTATGTCGAGGTTTTTGCCTATACCGGTGCCGCCTCCACCTATACCCTCACCATCGGCTTTAATTCGTCCCAGGCGGAAGCCTCCTCGCTGCGGCTGGGTAGCGATTTTGTGCCGGGCGAGATCATCGTGCGTTTCAAGGACGATGCGTCTGTTGCCAAAGGCGCGGCTGGTAGCGCCCAAGCGCTGGGCTTGGCAGCCAAAGCGGGTGCGGCGGGCCGACCCATACTGTTGGGTCTGGGCGATGTGCAGCAGCGCAGCCAGATGCGCCGGGCACTGGGGATATCCACCTCTGATGTGCCGCTCAATCAGGCACCTGCCAGCGAGCAAGTCCAACTCAAACGCGAGACAATCCAGGCCATCAAGGCCCTGCGCCGCCGCGCCGATGTCGCCTATGCCGAGCCCAACTACATCCGCACCGCCACTGCGATTCCCAACGATGAATCTTATTCCCGCCAGTGGCACTATCCGCTGATCAATCTGCCGCAGGCCTGGGATATCACCACCGGCAACAGCAACGTGATCGTTGCGGTGATCGATACCGGCGTGTTGCTCGGCCACCCAGACCTGCAAGGCCAGCTCGTCCCCGGCTACGATTTCATCAAAAATCCAACCAGTGCCCTGGACGGTGACGGCATCGACAGCGATCCCGCTGACCCCGGCGACCAGGGTCCGACGGGCAGCAGTTTTCACGGCACCCATGTGACGGGCACCATCGCCGCAGCCACCAATAATGGCAAGGGAGTGGCGGGGGTGGCGTGGGGCGCCAAGGCCATGCCGCTGCGCGCGCTCGGCAAACTGGGAGGTACCAGCTATGACATCCTCCAGGCGGTGCGTTACGCGGCGGGGTTAATCAATGATTCCGGCAAGGTTCCCGATCAGCGCGCGGACATCATCAACCTGAGCCTGGGCGGCAGCGGTTATTCCCAGGCTGAGCAGGATGTCTATACCAAGGCCCGTGCGCAGGGCGTGATCGTCGTGGCTGCCGCCGGCAACGAGGCGAGCAGCACCGCCTTCTATCCCGCCTCCTACACCGGTGTAATCTCGGTGAGCGCGGTGGATACCGCCAAGGGGCTGGCCTACTACTCCAACTATGGCGCGAATATCGACGTGGCCGCACCGGGTGGCGACAGCCGTAAAGATATCAACGGGGATGGATTTCCCGACGGTATTCTCAGTACGCGCGGCGATGATACGGGGGGTACTGTCCAATACACCTACAGCTTTCTGCAAGGCACCTCAATGGCCACACCACATGTGGCGGGTGTGATTGCCTTGATGAAGGCGGTGAATCCCGGATTGACGCCGGATATCGTTGATATGTTTCTGATACAGGGCGATATCACCCAGGATATCGGCGATTCGGGGCGTGATGATAAATACGGTCATGGGTTGATAGATGCGTACAAGGCGGTCTCGGCAGCCCAAAGTAGTGCACTCAAGCCAACACTGATTATCAGCCCCGCCACTCTCAACTTCGGCCTTGTATCCACAGAAATCGACCTTGCTGTCGGGAGCATCGGTGGCGCAGTCAGCGTAAATGCACCGACGGATGACGCCCCATGGTTGAGTGTCACGGAAAAATCCGTTGACCCCAGCACCAAGCTGGGTGTTTATACGGTGAAGGTAGACCGTAGCGGCCTCGCTATCGGCGCGTATGCTGCCACCCTCACCTTCACCTCCTCCGCGAATACCGTGGCGCTGCGTGTCACACTGCAGGTAGGCGGGCCAGGCGCCATCGCCAGCCCGGATGCCGGTTATCACTATGTGCTGCTGATCGACCCCGCTACTGGCAAAGTCATGAGGCAGGCTGCCGTTGGTGTCAATGCCAGCGGCCAGTACCGCTACAACCTCACTGGCGTTGTGGCGGGTACCTACCAGGTCATCGCCGGGTCGGACTCCAACAACAACCAGATCATCTGCGACCCCGGCGAAGCCTGTGGCGGCTATCTCACCCTGGAGCAACCCAAGCTGGTCACCCTCACCGACAGCGACCTCGGCGGCATTGACTTCACCACCGGCTTCGACACCAGCCTGCGCGCTGGCGCAGCTGTGCAGGCACGACAAGCCGGGCGGCTCCAGCCTCCTTTGGAGCCGGAGTCCGGTCGCCGGTTTTAGGATAAAGTGCAATGTGCAGGGTGCATGGGACGCGCACCCTGCATGATTTTGGAGTAACGGGGCGGCAAACTTCCTTGACTCAAAATAGGCATTGCACGAAACCACCAAAACATTATAATAACCATATTTACTGTATTGGCATTATTCGTCACTTTCTGACCCAAAACGGCATGATGTAGGCTGGGTCAAGCATAGAGGACCCACAAGCCGCATGTTGCTGGGTCCGCCGCTTTACGGATTGACCCCGCCAACATCGGCTTTTTTGTGACGCACATCACACTTTTGCATGGCCCGCACACTGATTTCGATTGTGTACGCACTTTCCGCCGAAAGTTGGCACGCCTCCTGCTTTATTCATGGCAAGGCGTCTGGCTTGAACCGCTCAGACACTGGAAGCGCAGCACACAAAAGGACTAGTGATTAAATCAGGACAGGCGCCACAGACTTTTACCCCAAACAAACGAGGATAAACACCATGAACATGAAGAAGGCACAACAAGGTTTTACACTGATCGAGTTGATGATCGTTGTAGCGATTATCGGCATCCTGGCGGCGATTGCGATTCCGGCATATCAGCAATATACGAAAAAAGCGAAATTCACTGAAGTGGTTCAGGCGACCCAAGCAGTCAAAACAGCTGTTGAGTTATGCGCCCAGGATCAGGGGGTTTCCCCGATAGCGGCTTGCGCTGGCAATACAAATGGCGTTCCAGCGGATCTTGCGGCGACGAATCCCACTAAATTTGTTGCTACTGTTGCTACCTCAGCGGCTGGGGTAATTACAGCAACAGCTCGTAGCGCTAATGGCCTAAGTGGTGAAACTTATATTCTAACCCCAGCTTTTAGTTCTGTAAATGGTGTTACATGGACTGCGACTGGCAGCT
This sequence comes from Gammaproteobacteria bacterium, assembly GCA_040183005.1. Lineage (NCBI taxonomy): Bacteria > Pseudomonadati > Pseudomonadota > Gammaproteobacteria > Gammaproteobacteria bacterium. The sequence goes on along the minus strand of JAMPIW010000009.1, from coordinate 83,507 downwards.
GCACTACCTCTCCTGCGATCTGCTAATAGCTGGCCTCGCTTAACTGTAACCTCTGCAGGGTGGGCATTGCCCACCCTGCTTTTTTATGGGCACCCCACAAGCAAGCCCAATCTCCCAGCACCCCGGCGATCCATTGATTACCTCCCCCGCCAAAGCAAATCCTTTCGCCAGCCACTAAAAAAATCCCCCCATCCGCCGATACAGGATATGCAATCCATTGAAGGACGTTAAAAGCATATGAGTGTGGCTGCATCCAGTATCAATATCGGCCTTAGCGGCCTAGCGCGCCGCCTGGTGCTCGACGGCCTGTTGAACGAAGACCAGGTATTCAAGGCCCAGGAGTATGCGACGAAAAACAAAATAGCGTTCGTCAGCCATCTGGTGCAAAGCAAATTGGCGGACAGCTACGCTATCGCCCAGGCGGGCTCCGTGGAGTTCGGCGTGCCGCTGTTCGATATCAACGTCATGGATATGGAGATGGCGGCGAGCAGCCTGGTGAGCGAAAAGCTGATCCGCGCGCATAACGCGCTGCCTCTGTTCAAGCGCGGCAATCGCCTGTTCGTTGCGGTGTCCGACCCCACCAATCTGGCGGGGCTGGATGAAATCAAGTTCCATGCCAGCGTCAATACCGAGACGGTACTGGTCGAGGAAGACAAGCTCGCCAAGGCAATCGAAAAGGTGTTGGAGGCGAAGGACTCTGCCATTACGGATATCGGTGATGCCGATCTCGATAATCTGGACATTACCAGCGAGGACGATAACGCGAGCAAGGACGCGGGCACCGGGCCGGACGTCGATGATGCGCCGGTGGTGCGCTTCATCAACAAGATTCTGCTCGATGCGATCAATAAGGGGGCGTCGGATATCCACTTCGAACCCTATGAAAAGGTTTATCGCATCCGCTACCGCCAGGACGGCATGCTGCACGAGGCCGCCAACCCGCCGGTTGCACTGGCCAATAAAATGTCCGCGCGCCTCAAGGTGATGTCGCGCCTGGATATCTCGGAACGCCGTGTGCCGCAGGACGGACGCATGAGGATGGTGCTCTCCAAGACCCGCGCCATCGACTTCCGCGTCAACACCTGCCCCACGCTGTTCGGCGAGAAGATCGTGCTGCGTATTCTCGACCCCTCCAGCGCCAAGCTGGGCATCGACGCGCTGGGCTATGAGCCGGAGCAAAAGGCGCTGTATATGAACGCGCTGCACATGCCCTACGGGATGATCCTGGTGACCGGCCCGACCGGTAGTGGTAAAACCGTGTCGCTGTATACCGGGCTAAACATACTTAACACGATGGACCGAAACATTTCCACCGCCGAAGACCCTGCGGAAATTAATCTGCCGGGCGTCAACCAGGTGAACGTCAACCCCAGGGTGGGGCTGACGTTCGCCGCCGCCTTGAAGGCGTTTTTGCGTCAGGATCCCGATGTCATCATGGTGGGTGAAATTCGCGACCTGGAGACGGCCGAGATTGCCATCAAGGCAGCGCAGACCGGCCACATGGTGCTGTCTACCCTGCATACCAACGATGCGCCGCAGACCCTGAGCCGTTTGCTCAACATGGGAGTAGCGCCGTTCAACATCGCCTCCGCAGTGTCGCTGATCATCGCTCAGCGTCTGGCGCGGCGTTTGTGCAGCCATTGCAAAAAACCTGTGGATCTCCCCCGTGAGGCCTTGCTCATGGAGGGTTTCACGGAGGCGGATCTGGATGAGGGTTTTACGATCTACGGCACGGTTGGCTGCGATCAGTGTAATGAGGGATATAAGGGGCGGGTTGGTATCTATCAGGTCATGCCGATTTCCGAGGCTATGGGCCGAATCATCATGGCGGGTGGTAACTCCATGCAGATTGCCGATCAGGCGAAGAAGGAGGGCATCCCGGACTTGCGCGCATCGGGGCTGAAAAAAATCAAGCAGGGCATGACCAGCCTTGCGGAAATCAATCGGGTAATTACGGTATAAAGATCATGGCGACGACAGCGATAAAGAAAGAAGCGAAGATGGATCTCTTCACCTGGGAAGGCACCGACAAGAAAGGTGCGAAGGTTACCGGCGAGGCGCGCAGTGGCAATGCCGGGTTGCTCAAGGCCGATTTGCGCCGCCAGGGGATCAACCCTCTCAAAGTGAACAAGAAGAGGCTCTCCGCCTTTGGTGCACGCAAAAAAAAGATCACTCCCAAGGATATCGCTATCTTCAGCCGCCAGATCGCCACCATGATGAGTTCCGGCGTACCGCTGGTGCAATCCTTTGAAATCATCGGGCGCGGCCATGATAATCCATCCATGCAGGATCTGATATTGAAGATCAAGGCCGACGTGGAAGGCGGAAACTCCTTCACCGAGGCCCTCGCCAAGCACCCGTACTATTTTGATTCCCTGTTCTGCAACCTGGTGCATGCCGGTGAACAGGCCGGTATTCTGGAGACTCTGCTGCACAAGATTGCCACCTACAAGGAAAAGATCGAGGCGATCAAGGGCAAGATCAAAAAGGCGCTGTTTTATCCTGCGGCTATCGTGGTGGTGGCGTTTATCATCACCGCCATTCTTATGATCTTCGTGATTCCCCAGTTTGAGGAATTGTTCAAGGGGTTTGGCGCGGAGCTGCCTGCCTTTACCAAATTCGTTGTCGAGCTTTCCAAGATCTTTCAGCAGTGGTGGTGGGCCATTTTCGGCGCCGCTGGTGGGGCGGTATATGGCATGATAGAGGCCAAAAAGCGCTCGCCGAAGGTCAATCAACTGATGGATCGGGCATTGCTCAAGATGCCCGTGCTCGGTGATATCGTCACCAAGGCGACGGTAGCGCGCTTTGCCCGCACCCTGTCCACCATGTTTGCCGCCGGTGTGCCACTGGTGGAGGCGATGACGACGGTGGCGGGCGCCTCCGGCAATATCGTCTATGAAAAGGCTACCCTCAAAATACGTGACGAGGTGGCCACCGGCATGTCGCTGCAAATGGCCATGCGCCAATGCGGGCTGTTTTCGAACATGGTGGTGCAGATGGTCGCCATCGGCGAAGAGGCCGGCTCGCTGGATGCCATGCTCGCCAAGATCGCCGACTTCTACGAGGAAGAGGTCGATAATGCAGTAGATGGCCTGAGCAGTCTGCTGGAGCCGATTATAATGGCGGTGCTAGGGGTGCTCGTCGGCGGCTTGGTGGTGGCGATGTATCTGCCGATCTTTAAGATGGGACAGGTTGTATAAGAGTCGTGATATTTTTTGCCTGCTGACGGCACACTGTTTACCCTGGATGGTTATGAATATTATTGATTATCTGCAAGCCAGCCCCACCGCCTTTATTGTTATAGCCTGCATTTTAGGCCTGCTCATCGGCAGCTTTCTGAATGTCGTGATACACCGCCTACCGATCATGATGGAGCGCCAGTGGCGTGCCGAGTGTGCGGAATTCCTCGGCGCTGGAGAGAGCGGAGCGAGGGGTACGCCACCCCAGGAACGTTTCGACCTGGCTGCACCGCGCTCGCGCTGCCCGCACTGCGGCCACGCCATTACCTCGCTGGAAAACATACCCGTGGTGAGCTATCTGCTGCTCCGGGGCAAGTGTTCGTCATGCGGCGCGCGCATTTCCGCGCGTTACCCGATAATTGAGGCCTTCACCGCCGTGCTTTCCGTCGCCGTGGCATGGCGGTTCGGTTTCGGATGGGCGGCGGGCGCGGCACTATTGCTGACATGGGCGCTGGTTGCACTGAGCGTTATTGACTTTGATCATCACCTGCTGCCTGACTCGATTACTTTACCCTTCCTGTGGGGCGGACTCGCCCTCAGCCTGTTCAACGTGTTTGCCAGCAGCTATGCCAGCATCATCGGCGCGATGGCCGGTTACCTTAGCCTGTGGTCGGTGTATATGGCTTTTAAACTGCTGACTGGGCGTGAAGGCATGGGGTATGGCGACTTCAAGCTCCTCGCCATGTTCGGCGCGTGGCTGGGCTGGCAGGCGCTGCCGGTAGTGATTCTGCTGTCTTCCCTGGTGGGGGCGGTGGTAGGCATCTCCCTGGTGCTGCTGCGCGGCCGCGACAAGAATTCCCCCATCCCCTTCGGCCCTTACCTCGCGGCGGCGGGATGGGTCACATTGATGTGGGGTGAGCAAATAATGCAGGCCTACCTGGGCATGGCAGGATTAGGATAAGCTATCGTTAAATTTGTACATGACTCCTGACCCTTATGCTCAAAATCGGCTTAACCGGCGGTATCGGTAGCGGCAAAACCACCGTGGCGGACAGCTTCGCCGCATTGGGTGTGCCGGTCATTGATGCCGACAAGATCGCCCACGAGCTGACAATCCCCGGGCAACCGGCGCTGCAGGACATCGTCAGCGCCTTTGGGTCGGATATCCTGCATGGCGACGGACAACTCGACCGGGCACGGCTGCGCGCCATCGTGTTCAATGACGCTGCGCGCCGCAAGCAGCTTGAGGCTATCCTGCACCCCCTGATCCGTGCCGAGATGCGTCGGCGCATCGCCTACATTGAAGCCAGCGCCACTCCTTACTGCATTCTCTCCATTCCCCTGCTGCTGGAAACCGGGCAAACCGAACTGGTGGACCGCATTCTGGTGGTGGACACCCCCGAAGATCTGCAATACCAGCGCGTGAGAGTGCGCAATGGCCTACCGGACGCAGAAATCGCCGCGATTATCCATGCCCAAGTCAGTAGAGAGCAGCGCCTGGCGGCTGCGGACGACATCATCGTCAATGATGATGGGCTTGAAGAACTGCACCAGCACGTCCTGGAGCTACACCAGTGCTATCTAAAACATTCCTGAAAATCGCGCGGTTAAAGGCCCGGTTCCGGCTGCCGAATGTCGCCTTGCAGCGACTTCCTCATAATTTTTTTACGCTATCATTCTTAATGTTTTACACTCTCTGTTTATTTATTCAAATTATCAGGTATAGTGCCTAAGCTCCGGCGATGACTAGCGAATCGGTAATCTTCCGTGCAGAAAAAAATCACTTACGAACAACCACTCAACGAACGGATCCGCACCTTTTTGCGGCTCGAATTCCTGTTTCAGCAGGCGTATGTCCATCTGGCGAATAACTCCGTATGGGACAGTCGCGCGACACTCAACAGCATTCTGGAAATACTGAGCATTTTCAGTCGCGCCGATCTCAAGACCGAGGTCATGAAGGAGCTCGAGCGGCAAATTACCGTATTGGAAAGACTGGAGCAAAATCCTAGTGTCGACCGCCAAAGGCTAGGCTCGCTGCTCAGTGACATGGATGGGCTCATCGACCATCTGCACGCCAGCAAGGGTCAAGTCGGCCAGGAATTGCGGCAGAACGAATTTCTTAACAGTATCCGGCAGCGCAGCAGCATCCCTGGTGGCACGTGCGATTTCGATCTCCCCGCTTACCACTACTGGCTGCAACAACCCCCTGAAGTGCGCAGGCAACAGCTTGAGCTGTGGCTCAAACCCTTCAGCGCCATCGCGCAATCCATTAGCCTGATCCTGCGGCTGATCCGTGATAGCGCCCCACCGGCGAAGGAAGTCGCCGAGGCCGGTTTTTTCCAAAAAACCCTGGAGCCGACGCCCCCATGTCACATCGTGCGTGTTACCGTGCCGGCGGACAGCCCCTATTTCGCCGAGATCAGCGGCGGCAAGCACCGCTTCACGGTGCGCTTCATGGAGCAGCGGATAGACGAGCGTCCAGTGCAGACCATGGACAACGTGAGCTTTGAGTTGACCTGTTGCACCATATGACGCAGGTGAAAAAAACCGTTGTCACCTGTCCCACGTGCGGCAAAGCCGTGGAATGGACGCCGGAGCAGCGCTGGCGGCCGTTTTGCAGCGAACGCTGCCGACTCATCGATTTGGGCGAATGGGCAAGCGAGTCATACCGCGTCCCAACCGAAGAACACACGCCCCCTGAAGATCCAGAGACGGAGAAGCAGTGAGGGACGCGGTGTAGACGTTCACCCCCTCTACATTATCTGGTTACAGTCACTCCCCCACAACGCCCCGATTGCCGCAATACCTTGCGCTCCATGCGCCCAAGCCTGGGGCAGATGGCCCGGTGTCATCCCACCCAGTGCGTATACTGGCACCGTGGTCTGCTCGGTCAGCGCGCGCAACCCGGCCCACCCCAAGGTCTGCGCACCTGGATGGCTGGCGGTTTCCAGCACGGGTGAGACCACCGCAAAATCAACGCCGATGCGGTAGGCGTGGGCCAGTTCTGTAGCGTTGTGGCAGGAGGCGGCAACCCACAGATCCCGGGCCAGCGGACGTTCATCCAGCGTCATCAGGCGTGCGCTGTCCAGATGTACTCCATCGGCACCCAGTTCCAGCGCAAGGTTATAAGGGGCGTTTAGCACCAGTTGTGCCTGATAGCGTCGGCACAGGTGCAGCGACTGTTCCGCCAGACGTTTGTAATCGTCACCCGCCAGGGTCTTTGCGCGCAATTGCACCAGCCGGATCCCGCCGCGCAGGGATGCGCAAGTGCCGTGGGCGCACGACGCGCTGGAACGGCCGCCTAGCAGCGATTGTTCGAGCGCACGGAGAAAGTCGCCTGTCTCGCCACGCGGCTCGGGCGTTATCAAGTAAAGAGGGGGCAGGCGCGCGGCAGTTACGATAGGCCAGTTCGCAGCCGGGTAGGCGCGCTCCAAGAGACGCTCCGGTGCAACCCACTCGATCTGCTGGCCCTCACGACCATGAGGTTGCCCGGCAAAGGCATCGACGCGCCATACATCGAGCAGCACGGATTTGTCAGCATAATCATGATGCACCCGGATCAGCGGACGGGCGGTCTCGACGGTGATTCCCAGTTCCTCATACAGCTCCCGCGCAAGGGCGCACCGTATGTCTTCACCAGCCTCAACCTTGCCACCGGGAAACTCCCACAATCCGCCTTGATGCGCCTCGGGTGGGCGTAACGCCAGCAGTACCTCGCCCGCACTGTTAACTACAACGGCGGCGGCGACGTGTTGAACCTTAGGGGATGGCATGGCGGGTTAAACAGTAGCCATAAGTGTTTTGAAAAGAGGATTTTTATGCCCAAAAAGGACACTTGTTGTCATTTTGCGTCATGGTTCACAACTATAGTGATACGCCCCGCACAGCAATAGCCTTCAACTCTTGGCACTATAGACTCAACAGAAACAACTTATCCTTTATCCCTGGAGCCTAAAATGTTAAAGATCATATTTGCAGTCATAGTAGGGTTAGTGGTAATCACCAGCCCCGGTGATGGCGTCAGTGCCTTTACTGCCTATAAAGATTACATACTGGCGCTGATCGTCGCGTTTCTTGTTCATCCACTGGTGGTTCGTCAGTTCGAATAAGCAAAACCGGGAGGGACGCGCCTGCAATCCTGCGGCCCATCCCGGAGTTCGCAGTAGGGCTAAAAATCCGCCCCGATCGCCAGGAATGGACCTGCGTTTTTGATGGTCGCCTTGTTGGAGCCGTCTTTCAGCTCCACATCTATATAGCGGTATCCGCCCGCCACATAAAAGAACGGCACAGGGCTTAGCTTGACTTGGGCGGCGACATCATAGAAATGATTGCCCTGATAGACCATACCCATGCCATCGACCTCTGCTTTAACAAAAGGCATGCTGGCGCGCACTACGGCCTTGAGCATGGGGACGGGGACGGAGAAGCTGGCGCTTGCAGATTGGGAAGAGCCTTTCAGAGCGACCGAGCCATCTATGTATTTCAGGTTTGCACCAACTTCGGCTGAGACGATTCCTGCATCCAGCGCTGTAAGCGTCCAGCCCACATCGTAGGTTTTTAATTCCGCGTCAGTTTGCAAAGAAGTGCCGGCACCAAATGTTGTGTTGTCGTATGTGACGCCTTTGGAGAGTGTGGTGGTCGCATCATATTTGATCGGCGTATACCCGACGTAGAGATTCCCCAGTGCTATCACATGCAGCCTGGCACGGGCAAAGGCGATGGTTTGATCCTTGAGCCCCAAGTCATCCTTGAGGTTGATGTCCGGGGCGGAATTGGTATGGGTTTGTCCTGAAACGCTGGATTTCCAGCCCGCCACTTGCACGTCAAGATCCACCGGCCCCAAGGCAAACGCCGAACCTGCCGGCAACATCATTAAAGCAACTGCTATCCGTCCGCTTTTTTTCATAATTCCCCCACACGTTGGAAATAAAAAGGTGAAATAAAAAGGTAAGGTGAGACGCCTCTCAGGCATAGTCATCAATCCTGTGAAGCGGTGTAATCCGGCCACTCTCCATCAGGGAAAGTGACCAGTATTCCGCCACGGCGCGCCGTGCGATCATGCTTTCGCCGCTCGTCGGCCTAGTATAGCGGCCTGTTTGGTGAAAACTTGCGGAATAAGCGCCGGATAGCCCCTGCTTCTCAAGGACATCACCTTCCACCACCTGCTCGGCAGGAACTTGCTGCCGGACTTGCCGGTTAAGGGCGGGGGGCAGTGCAGATGCCAGCGCGGTAATCTGCCGCACACCGGCATCGGCACGCCGCGCCGATGCGCCATAACCAGATATCAAGGTGGTGACTGTCATCGTCCGACTATTCCATTAGCAGGTTCTCAAACCAGCGGCAAAGCCGTGAAATTTTCTAAAACAGGAACTTCACACCCACGTGGGCGCCTTCATCGAGCGTGGCACCGGGTCCGTTTTCAATGCCAAACCTGATTTTGCGATAACCCACATAAGCTGTTGCCTGAGGCAATATTTCATATTCCAGCCGGAGGCCCGTTTCGATAAATCGGTCGGCATCGCCGAATGTTACAATTTTCGGTGCAAAATAGAATTGGCCAACAAGTCCCAGGCGCTTGGCAACCGGCGGTGAAAAGCGCACCTGTCCACCCAGCGCCAATGCACCGGCATCATATTTTGAAACGGAGGCGGCCAAGCCTTTGAGGCCCACACCGACCGTCAGTCCAGGCAGATTGGCGCCTACTTCATTCATTACCTGCATGCCCGCCTCAATCATGCCCTTCCCATTCTCAGAATAGAGAAGGCCGGCATTTAATTCCGATTTCCCCAGGCTGTCCCGCCCCAATGGCATCGAATAGCGCAACTGGGCGCTTTTGTCGCTCAGATTGATGTCCACGGCATCCGCCAAGGCACTAGTGCTGGTGGCCAACAGGGCAATAACGAGGGTTTGGCGCAAAGTCATAAATTTCTCCATCATTAATAACAATTTCCAAGAATAACACAACCCAATCGTACGCCCAATCTTGTCGCGTCAATCGTTTAACGATGCGCGAGCGCATACCCACACATCGATAGCACTTGCCTCGGCCTCGCGTAACGCCGTGGCAAGTTCCTCGACGGTGCTACCGGTGGTCATTACATCGTCAATAATGGCGACATGGCGTCCTTTGAAGCTGCCCGTTATATTGAACACCCCCTTCACATTGCATGGGCGTTCTTTGGCTGGCAAATCTGATTGTGCAGGTGTGGCACGCGATCGCTCGCAACCGAGGTAGTCAATCGGGAGGTTGAGTTTGCGTGCGATTGGGCGCGCCAGCTCCAGGGCCTGGTTATAGCCACGTTCGTGCAAGCGCGCGCGATGCAGGGGCACCGGGATAATCAGGTCGGGCCGGATTTGCACGTTCTGTTCCAGATGATCGGCCATGATCTCCCCCAGCAGGCGAGCGATGTGGAGTTTTCGATTGAATTTAAGATCCTGGATAAGGTAATCCACCGGGCTGGCGTACGTGAACACGCTCAAAACACGGTCATAGGCGGGGGAATCATTCAGGCAGTTTCCGCATAATGCCACGCTGCACCCATCATCATTGTGTATGCCGTGCAATGGCAAGGCGCAGCGCTGGCACGCCTGCTTTTGATAGGGCAGCTCCGCCCGGCAGCCCAAGCAGAGATCCAAGCCATGGCTGCCCTTGGCGCCGCAGACGACGCAGATCGGCGGAAATAGCAGGGATTGCGCAATATTTAACCAGTCGTTCACTTTTGGGGCGCCATTAGGTTGACAGGAATCGCGTTGCCTTTAATATCTATATTCACAGAAATCCTTTCACATCATACCCAAACAGGAAAAGAGTCGCCATGAACAACGAAATCTATCAGCGCATCGACAGCCTGACCACCCGCATTCTTGCGGGCGGGGATATAACGGGCGACGAAGGACGCTGGATGATCCGCCTGGAAGACGATTACCTGCCCTGGCTTATGGCGGGTGCCGACCGCATCCGCAAGACATTCCGCGGCAACGAGGTTGAGGTGTGCGCCATCTCCAACGTGCGCTCCGGCAATTGTTCCGAAAACTGTTCGTTCTGCGCCCAGAGCGCCCATCACAAGACGGCAGCTCCGGCCTACAATTACATTTCCAGCGAAAAACTGGTGGAGCAAGCCGAGCGTGCGCGTGCCTGGGGCGCCAGCGATTTTGGCGTGGTGTCCAAAGGCTGGGGCGTGCGCTCCGCCAAGGAACGCAACCAGTTGCAAGAATATTTCACAACGCTAAAAGAACACTCGGATATAGGCCGGTGCGCCAGCCTTGGCGCGCTGGACGAAGAAACCGCGGTCATGCTCAAGGGGATGGGCATGGAAAATTACCACCATAACCTGGAGTGCGCACCGAGCTTTTTCGACCAGGTCTGCACCACCCACACCTACCAGGAAAACATCGACACCATCAACCATGCACGCAAGGCTGGCCTGCGCGTCTGTGCTGGCGGCATTTTAGGAATGGGTGAAAACCTCGATCAGCGTGTTGAACTTGCGTTGACACTGCGTGAGTTGGGAGTGGAATCCGTGCCCCTGAATTTTCTTAACCCTCAAGCCGGCACTCCCATGGGTGAGCGCGAACCCATGCAGCCCATGGATATTCTCAAGGCGATAGCGGTGTTCCGTTACCTGTTGCCGAAAGCGGAGATCCGCATCGCAGGCGGACGCCAGTTCCTCGGCGACATGCAGGCCATGATCTTCATGGCCGGCGCATCGGGCGTGATGATCGGCGATTACCTCACCACCAAGGGACGCCAGGTAGAAGACGACCTGAAAATGCTGGAAGCCCTCAACCTAAGGCCGCGTGGTGATACACAGCAGCGGCGTGCGGCTGTTAATAATAATAGTTAGAGCAATCTCCGGCCCAGATCAATTGATGGCCAACTTCAACGCCGACATTGCGAGGTGGAATCATGAAAACGGTCGTTCTTGAAGTGCGCTCTCTGGCAGAAACGCTCACTGACGCTTCGCGGGCCATGAAGACAGGCCGCACAGATCGCACGGCACATATCGCCTTTGCCATTCCTGAACTACTCTGGCAGGTGCTCACGGCCAAGCGTTGGGAACTACTCAAAGCCCTATGCGGTGCAGGCCCGGTATCAATCCGAGAGGCGGCAAGGCGAGTCAGCCGCGATGTAAAGGCAGTTCAAGGCGACGTGACCGCACTGCTGAAGGCAGGCATCCTCACCCGAACCGCTGATGGTGGTATTGAATTTCCATATAAGGCAGTGAAGGTTGAGTTTATGCTGCAGGCAGCCTAATCAATCAATTTGTAACAAGCCGGACAGGTCGTCAGGGGGGCTTGATTGGTGTATATCTCCACTCATACGGTTACCATGGCCGCTCTTTTAGTGGCGTCTGTGCCCGTTTTTGCTCTTGGCCCTCCAGTGCCTGATGAATTTATTGGTGACTCAATGAAGCATAACTATCGGAGGTCAAAATGAACGCAGCGAAGGAGAAGGTACGGGGGCTACTTGAAAACCTGCCCGAGGATTGCACGGTTGAAGACGTTCAGTATCATCTTTACGTCTTGGAAAAAATTCAGCGGGGCATATCCAGGGCGGAGTCCGAAGGCGTCATAACACAAGAAGAAGTTGAAAAGCGGCTGAGCAAATGGACCACAGAATAGAGTGGTCACCTGAAGCAACTGAGGATGTCGAAGCAATTGCGGGGTTTATCAGTCGAGATTCTGTATTTTACGCGCGAGCGGTGGTGTCAAAAATATTATCGGTATCCAGAACCCTTGCAGATTTCCCACATATCGGCCGGGTAGTGCCTGAGCTTGGTAACGAAAACATCAGGGAGCGGTTCGTGTACAGTTATCGGCTTGTGTATTGTATCGAAGAAAAGCGGATATTGGTGGTGGCTGTTGTTCATGGGAAGCGTCTGCTGGAGTCCATAGCCAGTCGTTTTACGGATGCCAACGTCTAATAATAGCTAGACCGCAAATCAACATATGAGCATTGATACATTCCGCACAGCCAGTAAGTCAGATGCCGATGCAATAGCACAGCTCGTCAACAAAGCATATCGCCCGGAATCAGGCGTGTCTGGCTGGACTCATGAATCCCATTTGGTGTCAGGTGGCAGAACGAGTGTTGGTCAAATCGAGGCAATGGTATCAAAGCCAGATTCCATTATTCTTGTCGGCCTTAAGGGATCAGAAATTGTGGCTTGTGTTCATGTCGAGAAAGACGGCAGCAATAGCCACATTGGTATGCTCGCGGTTAGCCCAGCACTGCAAGGGGTTGGCGCGGGAAAGCAAATGCTTGCTCATGCGGAAAGATATGCGAGCGCAAATTTCAGCTCCGAGAAGTTCATCATGGTTGTTGTGTCCTCAAGAAGTGAACTCATTTCTTTTTATCTGAGGCGCGGGTATCAAAAAACAGATACCGTAATGGACTATCCGCTGTCGGCGGGAGTCGGCATCCCAAAACATGCCGGACTCAAAGTCGAGGTTTTGGAAAAGCGGTCTCTACCGTAGAGATTCCACCCCACAAGCCACTGGATATGAAAATCAAACAATACCAAGTAGACGCCTTTGCATCCCGTGTATTCGAGGGAAATCCGGCTGCCGTATGCCCTTTGGAAAGCTGGTTGGACGACGGTCTTCTTCAAGCCATTGCGGGGGAAAACAATTTATCCGAGACGGCCTTCTTTGTGCCTTCTGCAAAGGGGTTCAACCTGCGCTGGTTTACGCCAGTCAAGGAAATTGATCTTTGCGGCCACGCAACTCTGGCAACGGCCCATGTCATTTTTGAAATTCTTGGCTATTCCAAGCAGTCCATCCCCTTTGAGACACGTAGCGGCGATCTTGTCGTAAGGCGAAAGGGGGATCTGTTGGAGATGAACTTCCCCTCCCTCCCGCCAAGACCATGCGCTATACCAGAGGCATTAATTGAAGGTCTCGGCCAGCGGCCCGTCGAGGTGTTGTCAGCCGACGATTACCTGGCCGTGTTCGACAGCGAAGCGACGGTTCGTGCAATAGCGCCAAACCATACCTTGCTGAGCCAGCTTGATTTACGTGGCGTGATTGTCACCGCGCCCGGCATGGATGTCGATTTTGTCAGCCGTTTCTTTGCGCCCAAATACGGTGTCCCCGAAGACCCCGTCACAGGCTCCGCTCATTGTGAACTTGCGCCGTATTGGGCCAATAAACTTGGTAAGAACACCCTGAGCGCCAAGCAGGTTTCCAGGCGTGGCGGTAACATCGCCTGCGAGGTGAAAGCTGACCGCGTGCTTCTCTCAGGGTATGCTGTCACGTTTATGGAAGCAGAAATTACCTTAGACATTAGCCACAGAGGACACAGAGTTTGTTAATCAATCTCAAGAACGTTTTCTCCGTGACCTCTGTGTGCTCTGTGGCTAAATCATGAAATCCCTGGCCACTGGGCTGGAGCAACAACGGGCGCTTAATCTCTATCGCACACGCCGGGTGCTGGAGAGTCCACAGGGTGCGGAGGTGGTGGTTGAGGGGCGGCGCTATCTGTCCTTTTGCAGCAATGATTACTTGGGGCTTGCCAATCATCCCGACGTCATCGGCGCATTGCAACAGGGTGCCGCCGAGTACGGTGTGGGTAGCGGCGCGGCGCATCTGGTGAGTGGGCACAGTGCCGCTCATCATGCACTTGAAGAAGAACTGGCGGCGTTCACCCACAGGCCGCGCGCCCTGCTGTTTTCCACGGGGTATATGGCCAACCTCGGCGTGGTTAGCGCACTGGTGGGCCGGGGTGATGCCGTGTTTGAAGATCGTCTCAACCATGCCTCGCTGATCGACGCCGGATTGCTGTCGCAGGCGCGCCTGCGGCGTTATCCTCACAATGATATGGAGGCGCTGGAGCGGTGTGTGGCGGGAGACTGCTCCAAAACAAGACTCATAGTAAGCGATGGTGTGTTCAGTATGGACGGCGACATCGCGCCACTGCCCGCACTTGCCACCATCGCCCACGGACACAATGCAGCGTTGATGATCGACGACGCCCATGGTTTGGGCGTGCTGGGTGCGCACGGTGGAGGGGTAGTGGAGCACTTCGGATTGGGCGTGGATGAAGTGCCAATTCTGATGGGTACGCTTGGCAAGGCCTTCGGTACCTTCGGTGCGTTTGTGGCAGGCAGCGAAGAACTCATCGAAACCCTGATTCAGCGTGCCCGCACTTACATCTACACCACCGCGCTGCCACCCGCCATTGCGCAGGCGACGCGAGTCAGTCTCCGGCTGGTGCAAGAGGAAGACTGGCGACGCACGCATTTGCACACCTTGATCGCGCGGTTTCGTGACGGGGCGGAGCGGTTGGGGCTGGCGCTGCCTGCATCAGCGACACCGATCCAGCCGCTAATAATCGGCGATGCAGGGCGCGCGGTGGCGTTAAGCGATGCGCTCATGGCGCGTGGCATCCTCATCAGCGCCATTCGCCCTCCCACAGTCCCGCAAGGCAGCGCACGGCTGCGCATCACGCTCTCTGCGGCTCACAGCGAAGCACAGGTGGATCGGCTGCTGGACGCGCTGGCGGAGTTATTGTGAGTTTGTATGTAAAGACCCTAGGTGCGGGGCCGGACATCGTGTTGCTGCACGGCTGGGGCCTGCATGCGGACATCTGGAAAGAAACCGCCCAACGTCTGGCATCGGCCTTCCGCGTTACGCTCATTGATCTGCCGGGGCATGGGCGCAGCGCGGCCATCGACGGTGATTTTGATCTGGATGCGCTGACGGCAGCGGTTGCGGCGGTAGCACCGTCGCGTTCCGTGTGGCTGGGGTGGTCGCTTGGAGGGATGGTTTCCATGCGGCTCGCCATCGAACATCCCGAGCGGGTAGAGGGTCTGATTCTGGTCGCCAGCAGTCCGCAATTCGTGCGCAGCGGCGATTGGCCGCATGCCATGGAATTGCAGGTGCTGGAAGCCTTTACCCAAATGCTGGAGCAGGATTATCACGATACCTTGCAGCGGTTTCTGGCGCTGCAAACGCTGGGCAGCGGGCGCGGCAGCGAAACGCTGCGTTCCTTGCGTGAGTTGGCATCACGCCACAGCCCGCCCCCGCCGGCAACATTGCGCAGCGGCCTTGCAATTTTGCGTGATGCGAATCTGCGTCCCCGCTTGCGCGAGATTGGCTGTCCGGTGCAGTTGGTATTCGGTCAGCGCGATGCCCTTGTGCCGCTTGCGGAAGCATTGGATATCAAGGAAATCTGGCCCAACGTGCATTGGCATGTTATCAAGGGGGCGGCTCACGCGCCGTTTTTGTCACACCCCGATGATTTTTTTGCAGTAGTGGATGAATTTTTATATGAACAAATCAGATAATAATACAAGCGACTTCCTGCTCGATAAAAGCCTGGTGCGCGCCTCATTTGACCGCGCCGCCTCCCATTATGACGAAGCAGCAGCGCTGCAGGCCGAAGTGAGAAATCGCATGCTGGAACGGCTCGATCTGGTAAAGCTTGCCCCTGAGTGCATCATCGATATCGGTGCAGGCACCGGCCATGGCGTTGCCGCACTGGCGCGCCGCTATAAAAAATCCCGCATCATCGCCATGGATCTGGCGTTCAACATGCTGTTGCAAACACGCCGCCATAATTCATCCTGGCTACCCTGGCAGAAAACACCGGCGCTGGTGTGTGGCGACGCCGAGCGCCTGCCGTTTGGGGATGGCTGTGCCGATCTGATCTTCTCCAACCTCACCATCCAGTGGTGCAATGACCTGGACAACACCTTGCGCGAGTTCCGCCGCGTGCTGAAACCGGGCGGCCTGTTGATGTTCACCACTTTTGGGCCAGACACGCTCAAGGAATTGCGCCACAGCTGGAAAGCCGTGGATGGCTTCAATCACGTCAACACCTTTATCGACATGCATGACATCGGTGATGCCATGATGCGCGCGCGGCTCACTACGCCAGTGATGGACGTGGAAAACTTCACGCTGACCTATCCGGATATTCAGCGTCTGATGCGCGATCTCAAAACCATCGGCGCGCACAACGTCACTGCCGGGCGCTCACGCGGCCTGACGGGCAAGACGCACCTACGCTCGCTCGCCGCCGCTTACGAATATTACCGGCGCGACGGCCTGCTGCCTGCCACGTATGAAGTGGTTTACGGCCATGCCTGGGCACCGGAACACGCCGCCACGCCGCAGCAATCCGAGGAGCCAGGGGTATTCAAAGTCGCCTTCCCGCCACGGCGCAATCCTTAATGACACGCGGCTTCTTCATCACCGGCACCGACACCGACGTGGGTAAAACCTGGGTGACAGCGGGCGTGCTGGCGGCGCTGGCGGCGCAAGGTTACACTACGGCCGCGATGAAGCCCGTTTCTGCCGGATGTCTTGAGACAGCCGAGGGTTTGCGCAACGGCGACGCGCTGGTCCTGCAACGTCACGCCACCCTTCACCTGCCCTATGCACAGATCAACCCTTATGCCTATGCCGCGCCCATCGCACCGCATATTGCTGCCAAGCGGCTGGGACAGCGCATCGACATTGCGCCCATCAAGGCAATCTTTGATGATATGGCACAACGCATTGATTATGTAGTGGTTGAAGGCGCGGGCGGCTGGCGGGTGCCACTCAATGAGCGCGAAACAATCGCCGATCTCGCCCAAGCGCTCGGCCTGCCGGTGATCCTGGTCGTAGGAATGCGCCTGGGTTGCCTGAACCACGCCTTATTGAGCTGCGAGAGCATTGTCCGGCAGGGCGTACCGCTGGCGGGCTGGGTGGCGAACAGTGCATGCCCTGAATTCCCGGAACTGCAAGAAAATATCGACGCCCTGCGCGAACGCATCAGCGCGCCGCTGCTGGGCGTGATCCCTCATCTACGGGAGTTTGATGCCCAAGTAATTGCAAGGTGTCTGGATTTAAAGAGCATTTAACCTTAAAACCGCTTTTTGTCCACGAAAAACACAAAATTCACGAAATAAAACAAAAGCATGGATTGCTTCAGTAATTCACCAGATGGGTGGCAAGTAAAATCGCGATATGTATTTGAATATTTTCGTGTTTTTTCGTGACTTTCGTGGACAGCTGAATTTTTTAGGTTTAACCTAAAATCGCCGTTGACCGCTGCTTCATGAACGCTTCTGCGCCACCAGCATCGCCCTGCTGCGGAAGCCGCGTTGCGTGTCACCCACCAACCCTTCTTCACGGTAGACCAATACCCGCAGGCCGGGAAATATCGTCAGCAACTCATTTTCATGCAGACGGAATTCGGGGTTTTGCGGGCCTGCGCCGTCTACCCTCTCAAGCGTGAAGGTCTGGTAAAACAGCAGCCCGCCAGGCCGCAGCGCCGCGAGTAGATGCGGGTTCAACGGGCGTTCAAGAAAATGGCAGGATACAATCACATCGAAGCTCTCGGGCTCCGGTGGCTGCGCCACCAAGTCACGGGCTTCGGCATGGATGTGTAAACCCCGCGCTGTGGCTTCTTCCGACAGGCGCGTAACGGCGACCTCAGAGATATCCCAGGCATGGGTCTCCAGCCCCTGTGCGGCGAGGAGCAGGGCGTTTGCGCCCAAACCGCAGGCAAAGTCCAGTGCCTTGCCGGAGGCGGGCAACAGGTGCTGGTTTTCGCGCAACACCTCCGACGCAATTTTCGGCTGTTTTTCGGCGCTGCTATAGATAGTGTCCCATTTTTCCTGGGTTGATATGTTTTTGTCAGCCATTTCCTTGTTTACCTATGTCTATGTCGTGAAGAGAACACAGCTCACCACTGGAAGTTGACCGGCCATAACGTTTGGCTTGTCCCCTTCAGGGTAAACGCCTGCCACAGATCCGCATAACTCGCGCCGTTGACAGGATGGCGCATTTGCCCGGCGATTTCCGCCAGCGGGCACAGCACGAAGGCGTATTTGGTGATCTCGCCGCGCGGTAATGCGAGGCCGTTTTCGTGGCTTACAAGGTCGTCATACAGCAGCAGGTCCAGATCCAACGTGCGGGAACTGAACCCCGAGCCGCCACGCACCCGGCCATGGCGGTGTTCGATATCGCGCAGGATGCCGTTGACGGCGATGGCGCCCTGCTCTGTATCAAACCCCGCCACCAGGTTATAGAAGTCATCACCCTCAAAGCCAACCGCCCTGCTTTCATACACGGTGGACAGAGTCAGGTCGCCGAAATGCTCGCGTAGCGCAGCGACACCGGAGCGGATGTTGGTGTCGCGCTCGATGTTGCTGCCGATGCTGATATAGACGCGCGACATGTCAATCTCGCTCGCCGCGCTCGATAATCACACCGACATCGCGCGCGCCGCGCACCGCACCCTGCTTGTTGACTTGCAGGCGTAGCCAGGGCACATTGAATTCGTTCAGCACAATTTCAGCAACGCGCTCAGCCAGCGTTTCGACCAGCTGAAATTCGCTGTTGCCGACAAACTCGATGAGGCGCTTCGCCACAGCTTTGTAATTAAGGGTGTCTTCGATGCTGTCTGTCTGCGCGGCCTTGCGGATATCCGTCGCCATTTCGATGTCGAGGATGAGGGTTTGTTTAATGCGCCGTTCCCAGTCATAGATGCCGATAACGGTCTCGATCCGCAGGTCGCGAAGATATATAATGTCCATGAAATACGTCCGCAATTACAAAAACAATCTTTGGCAGAGATCTCTGGGTAAATCGGAGGCTCTCGATATAGGGTGATCTTAAAAAAAGCATGAATGCGATTTTTAAGAGACCTAACCCGAATTTATGAAGCATTCGGGTTCACATACTACACTAAGAGCCTATCTGTGAATAAATCATCCCTGCGTTGCTGCCCCAAAACACGCCAGGCAAGGCGCGAGCTGCGCAGTTTGGTTGTTCCAAATAAGCGGCGAGCAACGCCGCATGGCGTGTTTTGGGGCGCAACCCGAAGGGACGGGGTCGGTTTTGCGCAGTGCGGCGTCACGCTTCACTCATGTGCAACAAGCACACTACGCTCAGCCTTCCTTGCCCTGCGCAAAACCGGCCTCCGTCGCAGGGATGATTTATTCACAGACAGGCTCTAATATCCCATGACCGCCGCCATTCCCCTGATCGTTTTTTCCTATTTGCTGGGCTCTTTATCCACCGCCATCATCACCTCCAAGATCATGGGGTTACCCGATCCACGCACCCAAGGTTCGGGCAACCCTGGCGCAACCAATGTGCTGCGGCTGGGCGGCAAGAAGGCTGCCGCGCTGACGCTGCTTGGGGACATGCTCAAGGGAGTTGTCCCCATGATTGCTGCGAGTGCGCTGGGCATGGACGACGCAACTCTTGCACTGGCGGGCATCGCCGCCTTCCTCGGGCATCTCTACCCCGTCTTCTTTGGCTTCCGTGGCGGCAAGGGGGTAGCGACGGCGCTCGGTGTATTGTTGGGGATGTCGTGGATGGTCGGGCTGGCAGCGCTCGCTACCTGGCTGTTGGTGGCCAAGATATTCCGTTATTCCTCGCTCGCGGCACTGAGCGCGGCGCTCCTCGCCCCGGTGTACGTATGGCTGATACGTCCCGCGCCCGAGCTGATCGCCATGACGACGGTAATGAGCGCCTTGCTGTTATGGCGCCACCGCGGCAATATCCAGCGTTTGGTCAGGGGGGAGGAAGACAGGATCGGGGGGAAGCAGAGGGAGTGATAAGAAAGCGCGTCACGCTTTATTGCGCCGGATGTTAATCTTCATAACCCAGAGATTAACAAGGGGAAGAATAGAAAGGGGCCGTCACGATCGTTCCTTTCTGGAGAAACCCGCATGAGCAACACCAGCGGCCCCAGACAGAACGCGGTTTTTTTGGATTATTTTTCCAATCTCACTTCAATCCCCTGCGCCGCCATAGTGCGTTTGGCTTCTTCCACGGTGTATTCCCCAAAGTGAAAAATGCTCGCAGCAAGCACGGCATCGGCCTTGCCCTGTTTGACGCCGTCGGCAAGGTGGTCGAGGGTACCGACGCCGCCAGAGGCTATAACGGGTACGGACACGGCGTCGCTCACGGCGCGGGTGAGGGAGAGGTCAAAGCCGTCGCGGGTGCCGTCGCGGTCCATGCTGGTGAGCAGAATTTCGCCAGCGCCCGCGTCGGCCATTTGCTTGGCCCATAGCACGGCGTCGATGCCGGTGCGCTTGCGCCCGCCGTGGGTAAAGACTTCCCAACGCGGGGGTTCATCGCCGGTGCTGACCTGCTTGGCGTCGATAGCGACCACGATGCACTGCGAGCCAAAACGCTCGGCGGCTTCTTTAACAAGATCAGGGTTGTGTATCGCAGCGGTGTTCATCGCCACCTTGTCGGCGCCCGCGTTGAGCATGCGGCGGATGTCGTTGATGCTGCGGATGCCACCGCCCACGGTGAGGGGGATAAACACCTGCGCGGCGACCTGTTCGACCACATGCACCATGGTCTCGCGTTCTTCGCTGCTGGCGGTGATATCAAGGAATACCAGCTCGTCGGCACCCTGCTGATCGTAGCGCTTGGCGATTTCGACCGGATCACCGGCATCGCGGATGCCGACGAAGCGCACGCCTTTAACGACGCGGCCCGCATCCACGTCCAGGCAGGGAATAATGCGTTTCGCCAGACCCATGTCAGCTCAACTCGTCCGCCAGTTTCTGTCCTTCGACAAAATCCAGCGTGCCTTCATAGATGGCGCGGCCGGTAATCGCCCCCATGATGCCTTCTTCCGCGACCGCGCACAGCGCGCGAATATCTTCCAGGTTGGTGATGCCGCCGGAGGCGATCACCGGAATCGATATGGCCCGCGCCAGTTCGACAGTGGCTTCGATATTCACGCCACCCAGCATGCCGTCACGGCCGATATCGGTATAGATAATCGCCTCGACGCCATCTTTTTCAAAGCGCTGGGCGATATCAATAACATCGTGATTGGAGAGTTTGGACCAGCCATCTATCGCCACCTTGCCGTTTTTGGCGTCCAGGCCGACGATGATATGGCCGGGGAACTCGCGGCACACATCACCCACGAAGTGCGGCGTGTTGACCGCTTTGGTACCGAGAATCACGTAACTGACACCCGCGTCCAGATAGGCCTGGATGGTGTCGTCGTCGCGAATGCCGCCACCCACCTGGATCGGCACGTCGGGGTAGGTTTGCGCGATGAGCCGGATGATATCGGCATTAACCGGCTTACCGGCGAAGGCGCCATTCAGATCCACTAGATGCAGACGTCGCGCGCCCGCGTCCACCCAGCGCCCGGCGACGGCGAGCGGGTCATCGGAAAAGACGGTGTCATCTTCCATGCGCCCTTGGCGCAGACGCACGCATTTGCCATCTTTCAGGTCAATGGCGGGGATCAACAACATGATAGCTTCCTCACGGGGACAGAAAAAATTTAAAAAAATTTATTATCCAAAATTTCGCAGGGTGAGCCTTAGAGCCCCGCACACTTTACACACATCCATCCCAATCCAGAAAATTGGCGAGCAGGGCAAGCCCCGCCCCCGCGCTTTTTTCGGGATGAAATTGCACTGCAAAGACATTGCCGCGCGCCATGGCGCAGACGAAATCGGTGCCGTAATGCGTAACACCCGCGACCTGGTCCGACTCTGTGGGCGCAACATAGTAACTATGCACGAAATAAAAACGGTTGTCTTGGGGTATACCTTGCCACAAGGGATGCGGTATTGTTTGATGCACTTGGTTCCAGCCCATGTGAGGGATCTTCAGCGCGTCGCCCGACTGGGGATCAACCATGCCATCCGGGAAGCGCCGCACGCTGCCCGGCAGAATGCCCAGGCCCACTGTGCCGCCATTTTCCTCGCTGGATTCCAGCAGCACTTGCAGGCCCATGCAAATTCCAAGAAACGGTTTGCTGCGCACGGCCTCTTTTACCACATCCACCAGTCCGCGCTGCGTGAGCTCTGCCATGCAATCGCGTGCCGCACCCTGCCCAGGGAAAACCACGCAGTCGGCCTGCAGGATGCGCTCTGGCGAGGCAGTAACCTCTACCGTTGTACCCGCACTGGCAACGTGTTCCAGCGCTTTGGCAACGGAACGCAGATTACCCATGCCGTAATCAATGACTGCAACGGTGGTCATGCAGGATAACTCGGAGTGGTCATAGACTCGAACTGCACTTACTTATACCAAACATAGGTTGAGTTTATCCGAAGGGCACAAGGGGCGCTCATTGAACAATGCGTCGTGTTGCTGCGCAACGCTTGGCGGGTTACGCAAAAAACGCTAACCCACCCTACATTTTGGCTCGGGGTGGTCACAGACTCCCCTTGGTGGACGGCATTATGCCCTGCATGCGCGGGTCCAGCTCAAGCGCCATGCGCACGGCACGGCCGAAGGCCTTGAACACGGTTTCGGCAATGTGATGGGCGTTGCGGCCGCGGAGATTGTCGATGTGCAAGCTCACCTGGGCATGGTTGACGAAGCCCTGAAAAAACTCACGAAACAAATCGACGTCGAAGTCGCCGATGCGCGCGCGGGGAAAATCAATGTGATATTCCAGGCCGGGGCGGCCGGAAAAATCGATGACCACGCGAGACAACGCCTCGTCGAGCGGCACGTAGGCATGGCCGTAACGGCGAATGCCACGCTTGTCACCTACGGCTTTGGCTACCGCTTGGCCCAGTGTAATGCCGATATCCTCAGCAGTGTGGTGGGCATCAATATGCAGATCACCCTCGGCCTGGATGTCGATGTCAATCATGCCATGCCGCGCGATCTGATCCATCATGTGGTCGAGGAACGGCACGCCGGTCTGAAAATGCGACGCGCCTGTGCCATCCAGGTTTACCGTCGCCTCGATGCGGGTCTCCAACGTGTCGCGTTTGACAGTAGCCTTGCGGTCGGTCATTGATCTTCTCCGGTATCTATTTCTTCATGCCACAGATGAATTCAAAAGTTTTCTCTGTAATCTCTGCGCCTCTGTGACAAACATCAAAGCGCCTTGGCCAACGCTGCCAGAAATGCCTCATTCTCTTGCGGCGTGCCCACCGTCACCCGCAGGCAGTCGTTGAGCAGCGGACTTGCGCCGTGCATGCTTTTGATCAGTACGCCGTCCGCCTTGATCGCCGCGAATATCTCTGGTGCGCGACCGGCGGGCACGCGGAACAGGATAAAATTGGCGCGGCTGGGATAGGCGGTGATGCCGTTCAGGGCGCGCATCCGCGCCAGAAGCTGTTCGCGGTCGGCGCGGATCTGCGCAGCCTGGGCTTCGAGCACATCATAATGGCGCAAGGCAAACTCCGCGCTCGTCTGCGTCAGTACGCCGATATTGTACGGCAGACGTATCTTGTCAAACTCGTCCAGCCATGCTTTGGCTCCGGCCAGCACGCCCAGGCGCAAGCCAGCCAGGCCCATTTTGGACAGGGTGCGCAGCACCAGCAGATTGTCAAAGTCCGCCAGACGCGGCATGAATGTGCCATCAGCGAAGGCGTTATAGGCCTCGTCCACGACCACCAAGCCAGGCGCGGCGGCGATTAGCTCGCACAACTCGTCGGCATTCCACAAATTACCGCTGGGATTGTTGGGATAAGACAAAAACACCACGGCGGGCTGATGGCGGGCTATCGCGTCGCGCATTGCCGGCATATCCAGGCTGAAATCGCCCGCATTCAGCGGCACGCTGATGTACTCAAATCCGGTGAAGGCGGCAATCATGCGGTACATGGAAAAGCTGGGTTCTGGCGACAGCACAGTACGCCCTGGTGCAGCCACCGCCATGGCAATCATCTGGATCAGCTCATCCGAGCCGTTGCCAAGCAGGATATCCATCCCTTGCGGTATATCCAACACCTCGCACAGGCGCGCCTTGAGAATCTGCGCCTGGGGATCGGGATAGCGGTTGAGGCTGGCATGACGCAACGTCTCCAGCCATTCATCAACCAGCGGCTGCGGCCAGGTATAAGGATTCTCCATGGCATCGAGCTTGATCAGGTTCCCCGGATCAGGCACATGATAGGCCGACAAGGCACGGATCTGCGGGCGTATCCATTGGCTTACGCGATCTGATGTCATACCGCCCCCCAACTCCTGGTCACCGCTCACGGCAGGTTTTGCGCTCATTTCGAGGTGATCCGGTATTCCGCCGAACGCGCATGGGCTGTGAGGCCTTCGCCGCGCGCCAGCAGCGACGCTGTTTTGCCCAGATCAGACGCGCCCTGCGCCGAACACATGATCAGGCTGGAGCGCTTCTGGAAATCATATACCCCAAGCGGTGAGGAGAACCGCGCCGTGCGCGAGGTGGGCAGCACGTGGTTGGGGCCCGCGCAATAGTCACCCACCGCCTCAGCGGTATAGCGCCCCATGAAAATTGCCCCGGCATGGCGGATATGCGCAGCCATCGCCTGAGGGTCCGCTACTGACAGTTCCAGATGTTCAGGGGCGATGAAGTTGGCGACGGCAACAGCCTCGTCCAAATCGCGCACGAGAATCATCGCGCCGCGCGAGGCGAGTGACTTTTCAATCACGGCGGCGCGCTCCATGGTCGGCAGCAGGCGGTTGATGCTGGTCTGCACCTGATCAAGATAGGTGGCATCGGGACACACCAGGATCGATTGCGCATCCTCGTCATGCTCGGCCTGCGAAAACAGATCCATGGCGATCCAGTCCGGGTCCGTGAGGCCATCGCAGATCACCAGGATCTCCGAGGGACCGGCAATCATGTCGATACCCACCGTGCCGAACACCATGCCCTTGGCAGTGGCGACATAGATGTTGCCCGGACCAACGATCTTGTCCACCTGCGGTACGCTTTGCGTGCCATAGGCGAGCGCCGCCACCGCCTGCGCACCGCCAATGGCAAACACATGGTCCACACCAACAATCGCCGCCGCCGCCAGCACCAGATCATTCACCTGACCATCCGGCGTGGGCACCACCATGATCAGCTCCGACACGCCGGCCACCTTGGCGGGAATGGCGTTCATCAACACAGAGGAAGGATAAGTCGCCTTGCCGCCGGGCACATACAGTCCGACGCGCTCCAATGCCGTCACCTGCTGGCCGAGCACAGTGCCATCGGCTTCGGTATACGACCACGATTCCTGCTTTTGATGCGCATGGTAGGCGCGCAGCCGGGAGACGGCAAACTCCAGCGCCTCGCGCTGTGCGCCGGGGATTCTCCCCAATGCCTGCCGCAAGCTTGACTGCGGTATCTCCAGCTCATCAAAGTGTGCCACGCTCATCCGGTCGAAGCGGTTGGTGTATTCAATCACCGCTGCATCGCCTCGCATACGCACATCGGACAGAATGTCACGCACGGTGCGTGTTACCGCCTCATCGGAGACGCTCTCCCAGGCCAGGCGCTGCTCGAGCTGCGTCCAGAATTCCGCTTGTGTTGTATTCAATCTCTGGATATCAACCATGGCTCACACCCTCTTTTTTTCTTTGGCGGCGACCGCCTCTCCAATACGCTCGATCAAGGTTTTAACTGCGGCATGCTTCATCTTCATGGATGCCTTGTTGACGATGAGGCGCGAGCTGATGTCGGCGATATGCTCAAGCGGCTCCAGGCCATTGGCCCGCAGCGTATTGCCGGTGTCCACCACATCGACGATGCGATCCGCCAGCCCCACCAGCGGCGCGAGTTCCATCGAGCCATAGAGCTTGATGATCTCCACCTGCTTGCCCTGTGCGGCGAAATAACGCCGCGTGGAGGCGACATATTTGGTGGCGATACGCATGCGCGCCTCGCTATTTTTCCCCGATGCGGGACCCGCCAGCATCAACCGGCAGCACGCGATTTTCAGATCCAGCGGCTCGTACAAGCCATCACCGCCATGCTCCATCAATACGTCCTTGCCCGCCACGCCCACATCGGCGGCGCCGTATTCCACATAGGTCGGCACGTCGGAAGCACGAATGATCACGAGTTTGATCTCGGGATGGTTGGTGTCGAGAATGAGTTTGCGGCTGGTGTCGGGATCATCGACCGGCACGATGCCGGCATGCGCGAGCAACGGCAGCGTCTCTTTGAAGATGCGCCCCTTGGAGAGAGCGATGGTGAGTGTGGTGTTCATAAGGTGCCGGGGCTTAGGGATCAGTCGATTCGATCTTTAAAATTCGCACAATAACAGAAACAGATGATACGCGCTCCTCCTCTCCTGTCTGCGGGAGGGTTGGGGTGAGGGTAATAATTTGCTACGCCGGAACCCGGCGGATACGCGCGCCTAGCTGGGTCAGCTTTTCTTCAATACATTCATAGCCACGATCAATGTGATAGATGCGGTCTACCAGGGTATCGCCTTGCGCCACCAGCCCCGCCAGCACCAGGCCCGCCGAGGCGCGCAGATCTGTCGCCATCACCGGCGCGGCAGTGAGCTTCTCCACGCCGCGTATGATGGCGGTATTGCCCTCCAGGCGAATATCTGCGCCCATGCGCTGCAACTCCTGCACATGCATGAAGCGGTTCTCGAACACCGTTTCGGTAATCATCCCGGTACCCTCTGCAACCACGTTCAGCGCGGTGAATTGCGCTTGCATGTCAGTGGGGAACGCCGGGTGCGGTGCAGTGCGCAAATCGACGGCACGTGGACGGCGACCATGCATGTCGAGTTCGATCCAATTATCGCCGGTCTCGATTTCAGCCCCCGCCTCACGCAGCTTGAGCAAGACCGCCTCCAGCAGATGCGGATTGGTGTCCTTGACCCTGACCCGCCCCCCGGTGATCGCGGCTGCCACCAGGTAGGTGCCGGTCTCGATGCGGTCAGGAAGCACGCTGTAATGGGTACCTGAAAGGCGCTCCACACCCTCGATAGTCATGGTGTCAGTGCCCGCGCCGCTGATTTTGGCGCCCATCTGGTTAAGACATTGCGCCAGATCCACCACTTCCGGCTCGCGTGCGGCGTTTTCGATGATCGTGGTGCCTTCCGCCAGCGTAGCCGCCATCATGAGGTTTTCTGTGCCGGTCACTGTCACGATATCCAGGAACAGGTGCGCGCCCTTGAGGCGCTTGGCGGTGGCGCGTATGTAGCCGTTCTCGACCTTGATAGTCGCCCCCATCGCCTCCAGGCCGTGGATATGCAGATTCACCGGCCGTGCGCCAATCGCGCAGCCACCGGGCAGCGAGACATCGGCCTGCCCGTAGCGTGCCAGCAAAGGCCCCAGCACGAGAATGGAGGCGCGCATGGTCTTGACCAGATCGTAGGGCGCTGAAAAATCGTGGATAGTGCGGCTATCCACCTCGATATTCATGCGCTCATCCACCGTGAGCTGCACGCCCATGCGCCCGAGCAATTCCATCGTAGTGGTGATGTCGCGCAGGTGGGGTACGTTGCTGAGGGTTACTGGCCCATCTGCAAGTAATGTGGAGGCCAGAATCGGCAGCGCCGCGTTTTTGGCTCCGGAGATGCGGACTTCGCCGTTTAGCTGCGCGCCGCCGGTAATTAATAATTTATCCATGTGCCGGCCAATTTAAAGAGTCATAACAAGATAGGTAGGTAGTAAATTCACTCCGGCTGTTGCCGGAGCCACGCCTCATCACTGCGTTCGTATCTTTTCCCACTCCTGTGGGGTATACGTGCGCATGGACAAGGCGTGAATCGCCGAATGCATGAGGTCACCCAGCGTGGCATAGACCATCTTATGCTGAGCAAGCATACCCTTGCCCTCGAACGCGCCCGAAACGATCACCGCCTCAAAGTGGACGCCGTCATCACCCTTAACCTGTGCCTGGCAATCGGGCAACCCCGCTTCAATAAGACGTTTGATATCCTCTGCCTGCATTTGAAGCCCTCTGCTTTCGTATACCAATTTTGATTATTGTATCAAACATCAGAAGTGTCCGGCAATTTCGCAAAGACGGCTATATAACATGATGATGTTGAATAGGAAAGTGTGTGTTTAGGGGTGTCACCGACTTGAACGTGAATTTTTTGGGAAACTGGGGCTTTCCCCCCAGGAGTTTCCGTCATGTATTCAGGCCAGTTGGTGTTCGCACAACTCATGGAGCATTTGCCCCTTCACACATTCCGTCGCTGCGTGCAGCGCTACCCTTCCAAATATCCCACCAAGACTTTTTCGCATCTCGATCAATTTCTCTGCATGGCGTTCGCGCAGCTGACTTACCGCGAAAGCCTGCGCGACATCGAAACCTGTCTGCGCGCCCACCAAGCCAAGCTCTATCACTTGGGCATACGAGGCAACATCGCCAAGAGCACGCTGGCCGATGCCAACGAGCAACGCGACTGTCGCATCTACGCGGATTTCGCGATGAGCTTAATCCAGACCGCCAGAAAGCTTTACGCCAGCGACAGCTTTGCGGTCGAACTGGAACAGACGGTCTACGCACTCGATACCACGACCATCGACCTGTGCTTGAGCGTCTTTCCGTGGGCACGCTTCCGCTCCACCAAAGCTGCCGTCAAGATGCATACGCTGCTCGACCTGCGCGGCAACATTCCAACCTTCATCCACATCAGCGATGGCAAGATGCACGAGGTCAATGTGCTCGATATCCTGATACCCGAAGCCGGCAGCTTTTACATCATGGATCGTGGCTTCACCGACTTCGCTCGCTGGTTCACCCTGCATCAAGCACAGGCGTTCTTTGTCATCCGTGGCAAATCCAATCTGCTCTTTCGTCGCGTCTACTCTCGCACCGTGGACAAGTCCACTGGACTGCGCTGCGACCAGACCATTGCATTGACTGCTCGCAAGGCCAGCAAGGATTACCCGCAGCACCTGCGACGCATCAAGTTCTACGATGCCGAACACGACAGGTTTCTGGTCTTTCTGACCAACAACTTCGACCTGCCTGCGCTGACCATCGCTCAGCTTTATCGTTGCCGCTGGCAGGTCGAGCTATTCTTCAAGTGGATCAAACAGCATCTTCGAATCAAGCGGTTCTATGGCACCACCGAGAATGCAGTCAAGACGCAAATATGGATCGCCATCGCGGTTTACGTCTTGGTCGCCATCGTGAAAAAGCGGCTCAATACCGAGGCTTCGCTTTACACAATCCTACAGATTTTGAGCCTGACTCTTTTCGAGAAAACGCCACTCGATCAATTACTTAAAAATGCGGAGACGCAAATGAGCATGCAGAAAGACAATAACCAATTGAATCTATTCAATTAAATTACCGGACACTTCTGATCAAACATATAAAGAGCATGGCGTTGAACCTGGAACTTAATAACCCCCCACACCGCTACAAAAGCGGGAGGATCTGCTCCACGCCACTGACTTTGGCGATAGCCAGCATTTGGGGAGGGATATTTCTGAAGGCAATGGTTTTGTTCCGGCTGTGGGCGGCACGCATCCACTCTATGAGCAGGGCAAGACCGGCGCTATCGGTATGAGTAATCCCCTGCAAGTCCAGCGTAAGTGCATCAGCATTGTTAAACTGCGCGGCGCTCTGGCGCCACAGGGCGGGTACGGTGTCGAAGGTCAGCACGCCGGACAGAAAAAAATTGCCATCCCCTAACGGTTTGATCTCAACGTCGCTCATTTGGCGGAAGGGGCGCTGGATTTCTCGTTGCGCGCAGCGAGTTTTTCGATAAGTTTGTCCAGCCCTTCTTGCCGGATTTGATTGGAAAATGTAGTGCGGTAGTTTGTCACCAGACTGACGCTGTCGATGGAGACATCGTACACCTTCCACTCGTCACCAGTGAGGGCAAGCCGGTAATCGATAGGGATCGGCGCGGCGCCCGGCTGTGCCACCTCAGTACGCACCACCACCTCGGTATCCTTAGGGTCGGAGCGAAATGGCAGGTAGTTAATCTTGCGATCTGTATATTCAGTCAACGAGGCAGCATAGGTACGCACCAGCAGATTGCGGAATTCCTCGCTGAAGCGCTTTTTCTGCGCCGGAGTGGCGGTGCGCCAATGCTTACCCAGTACCCATGAAGACATACGCTCAAAGTCGAAGTGCGGCAGAACGATACTGCTGACCAAGTCGTAAATCCGGCTTGGATCCTTACGTATCACCGTCCGCTCGTCTTTAAGCTTGGCAAGCATGCTGTCGGCGGTTTGTTTCACCATGTCCGGCGGCGACTGAGGCACGTTGGCGCTTATGCCCGCTGGCACAAACCCCACCATACCTAGCAACATCATAACAACAATTAATTTTCTCATTCATCCGCTCCGGTTACATTGCGCAATTGTGCCACATGCATGTTGTAATCATATACTGTCTTGATATAGTCGGTCTGTGCCAACACATACCCCTGGAAGGCGGCGATGACCCGGTCCGCCGTTTCAAGGCCGGCCTCAAAGTCCGCATAACGCCCGATCATCCAGCGCCGCGCATTGCGACTGCCTTCACTCAACTCCCGCACGGCCGTATAATCCGCCTGCATCTGGTGATACTGCTCCGCCACCTGGAATGGAATACCGCGCCGGGCAAAATCCGACTTGGCGAGCAACGCATTCAACTCCGCCTGCTCTTGTGCAACTTTCGCGTCCTGCGCTCGCGGCTGCCAAGCCCACTGGAGACCGATCATCGGCGTCAAACCAGCGGTGTTGAAAGGATCATAGATGTACGGGTTTTTGAGATTGTCACGGTTAGGAGAATAAGAAAGTACCCCCGCCACACCGGCATACACGTTCGGTAACTTGTCTGCCTGGCGCGCCTCCACCAGGGAGCGGCGCGCGCGCAAGCCTGCATCCACCTGCTTCATCTCAGGCCGATTGGCCAAAGCCTGACCCTGAAGGTCGGGCAATTTGGCTTCAGGCAACAGCACCGGGGCCAAGGCGTCGTCGGCAAGCTGAATCTCATCATGAGCAGCTACGCCGGTGAGCACCTTCAACCCATCGTTGGCGACTTTTTCCATGCCTGCGGCTTGGGCTATGTATCTGCCCACCAGCGAATGCGCAGTCTGGAGCGCGAATATATCGGCCTGCCTGATATCGCCCTGCCCCTCATCCAGCAATCTCTTGGCGAGATCGATGGTCTTGGCAACGCGCTCCTTAACATCTGTCAGAAACAGCCGTGCGTCACGCGCCGCCAGATAACCATAGTAGGCACGCTTTACATCCAGCACTGTCGTGGCGCGTTGCAGGCGCACATCGTTGTCCTTGACTTCGATATTGGCGCGCGCGGCAGCAGCGTAATTTTCGACTTTGCCGAAGGTGTACAGGGGTTTGAGAATGGTCATCTGCAAATTGACCCAGGGCGAAAAGCCATTGCTCAACTCATATCTATCGGTGCGCAGGGTGCAGCTACCGGGGGCGCAGTCGCCGCCCTTGAATATATTGCCGTTAGCGCCCGGTGACACCGCAAGAAAGGTATTGGCGTCAAACCGCCAGCCCTCGTTGCCGTTCACCTCTGTAAGCAATGCTTGCGCGGCATCGACAAGGCGCTGGCGTTCGGTGACGCGCGGGTCCGTTTGCAAGGCACGTGCCGTTGCCTGCTCCAGTGTCAGCGGCACGGTTTCCGCTGCCGCAGCCACATTCACATTGGCACACGCCAGCAATCCCGCCAGTCCCGCCAACCCGGCCCGCATCACGGCACGGCTCCTTCTTCTTTTTTCCCATCACCACCGGCAGCCTTGTCAAACAAGAACTGACCCACCATCTTTTCCAGAATGATCGCCGACTGGGTAAGTTTGATGTCTCCACCCGGCTTCAGGAAGGCTTCGTCGCCACCCGGCTCCAGCGCCACATATTGCTCGCCCAGCAGCCCTGCGGTTAAAATGCTTGCCGAGGTATCGGCGGGCAACCGGTCATGCTGGGATTCGATGTTCATCGTGACCACGGCCTCATAGTCCTTGTCGTCGAACACGATCGACTTCACCCGGCCAATGCGCACACCCGCCACCGTTACCGCCGAGCGCTCCTTTAACCCGCCGATATTGTCGAACCGGGCAGTGACTTCGTAGCCCTGCTGGTTGGCAAAAGCGGCCAGATTGCTGACCTTCATGGCCAGCATCACCAGTGCGGCAATGCCCACCGCAACGAACACGCCCACTCCGATTTCCATGGTTCTTTTCTGCATCATCTTATTCGTCCCCAAACATCAGCGCGGTTAATATGAAATCCAGCCCCAGCACGGCAAACGCCGTATGCACCACGGTGCGGGTGGTAGCGCGGCTCACACCTTCCGTGTTCGGTACTGCGTCGTAACCTTCAAAAACCGCGATCCAGGCCGCCACACAACCGAACACAACACTCTTGATCACGCCGTTAAGGATGTCGTCATACAGATCGACCTTGGACTGCATTTGCGACCAAAACGCTCCACTGTCCACACCGAGTAGGCCGACACCGACAAAGTAACCGCCCAGAACACCCACCGCACTGAACATTGCGGCCAACAGCGGCATGGAAATAATGCTGGCAACAAAGCGGGGCGCGATCACACGCTTGAGTGGATCGACCGCCATCATCTCCATCCCCGAGAGCTGCTCAGTGGCCTTCATCAGTCCGATCTCAGCGGTCAATGCTGAGCCGGCGCGCCCGGCGAACAGCAACGCCGCCACAACCGGCCCCAATTCACGCACCAGTGACAGGGCAACCAACTGGCCTAAGGATTCCTCGGAGCCAAAATCCACCAGGGTATTATAGCCTTGCAGGCCCAGCACCATGCCTACGTTGAGCCCGGAGATCACGATCAGCATCATCGACAGCACACCCACCGAATAGAGTTGCGCAATCACAAGTCCTGGCCGCGCCACCAGGCTTGGCAAGGCTGCCAGCACGCGCAACAGGAACAGATTGCCGCGCCCCAACCGTTCAAAAACGCTCAGGCTGGTGCTTCCCAGCCGCTGCAACCAGTCCATCATGCAGCGCATACCTCGGATGTGAAATGTCTTTTCATTGGTTATGCCCCAGCCAGCAGATCGTCGGCGTAATCCGGCGCCGGATAATGGAACGGCACCGGGCCATCCGGCAATCCGGCCATAAACTGCCGCACCCAGCCTGATTCCGAACGGGCCATTTCATCGGGCGTCCCGTGCCCCATGATCTTGCCGCCCGAAATCATATACATATGGTCACAGATCATCGTCAACTCATGAACATCGTGAGAGACAATGATGCTGGTCAATCCCAAAGTGTCGTTGAGCATACGGATAAGCTGCATGATCACGCCCACGGTGATCGGATCCTGGCCGGTGAAAGGCTCATCGTACATGATCATCATCGGATCCAGCGCAATTGCCCTGGCCAGCGCCACGCGCCGCGCCATGCCGCCCGACAATTCGGCAGGCAGCAGATCCCGCGCGCCGCGCAGCCCTACTGCCTGCAGCTTCATCAGTACCAGGTCGCGCAGTATCGATTCGGGCAAGCGGGTGTGTTCGCGCAGCGGAAAAGCCACGTTTTCAAATACGGTGAGGTCGGTAAACAGCGCGCCGGTCTGGAACAACAGGCTCATGCGCTTGCGCAAGCGAAACAGCGCATCACGGGACACTTTGTTGACATCCTCGCCGTCCACCATGACGCTGCCTGCGGTGGGCTGCAACTGACCGCCGATCAACTTCAGCAGCGTGGTCTTGCCGGTGCCGCTGGGCCCCATGATGGCGGTAATCTTGCCGCGCGGGATGTCGATGTCCACACCGTCAAAAATCACGCGAGCGCCGTGCGCGAAACGCAAGCCACGGATTTTTACGATAGGCTCATCATTGTTGTTTTTTGACACTTAGAGCACCTTGTCGCACAGCCTGCAGGTCACCGCAGCCATGCCCATGCACAAAATGGATAGAAAATAACTCTTTATATTATAGCAGGCATAAATGATCAGATGCGAACAGCGTAGCAGATCACTACAATCATTCGCTCTTTGGCTGGTTAGGGGGGCGTACGGCGCCTCGGGGAAAAATATGGTGCCTTGCGCTGCGCGGCGACCGCAAAGTTTATGTCAGGGGGGCATCGCCACCATCATTTATCGCGTCCACGTGCTTGTACGCCCAAACAATGATATCCCGTGCAGTCTCACAGCTCAAGGCGATCTGAACCGGCAAGCGTAGCTTTACAGCTATACGTTTTTCCTTTCTTTGGATCGTAAATCGCTCCCTCCGCCCGCCCGCCCACTCATTCAATTCCTTTTGCAGCAGATTCGACCTAAGCCCGACAAGACTGCCAGTCCTGCTGCGTCACTTTATCCGAGATTTTCCATTAGAGCCACTTTTCTAATGGAAGATATTTGGCTAACTAATTGATTCTAATTAATATTATGGCATTCTTCATCTAAAATAAGCCGTCGCGATTTCAGTGCGGAGGATTTATGGAATTTGACCTGTGTTTTACCGACAAAGAAATCACTGCCTGGGGCGGGATGGAGTTGATGAAGCGTATGCTCGATCACCTGGGATTTGATTTCGCCCTTACTGCTTCTGGTTTGCCGCAGCCCGGCAGCAATCGGGGATATCGTCCAGAACAACTCATCACCCAATTCATGCTCTCGGTATGGTGCGGTGCCAATGGTTTTGAGCATGGTGAAGTCACCCGGCATGATCCCGTTTTGAAACGATTATTCGGCTTCAAACGTATGGCTAACTTTAAAGCCGTCATGCGGCTATTCAATAAATTTGGCCAAAGCGCCAATGAGTCTGTGATGGACGCTCTGTACAACTGGATGTTTTCTCAATTGTCCATCAATGGCATCACCCTCGATTTAGATTCCACCGTGATGACCCGTTATGGCGCGCAAGAAGGCGCGGCACGCGGCTACAACCCAACCAAGCGCGGACGTGCTGCCATCATCCATTGATGGCCTTTGTCGCTGACACGCGCATGATTGCCAATTGCTGGCTGCGTCCTGGCAACAGCAGTTCTGCCAATAACGTACAAGCATTTTTGGCCAACACCCTATGAGGGATTTTTGGGCAACTGAAGCGGCACTTAACACCGTCATGCTGGCCTATAACCTGATGAGTTTATTGTGTCAGGTTCTGCTCAAAACCAGCGCAGTAAAACATTCTTCGAACTCGGTGCAACACACATTGCAAACGCTGCGTTACAAACTGTTTGCCAAGGCGGCCTACATTACCACAGAAAGTCGAAAACCCATCTTGAATCTGGCCATGGCGATGCAACAGCGAGCGTGGACGCAGGGCTTGTGGGATGCTTCGAAAACCTTCGATCTGCTTGCCCAGTTTACGCCGGTTTATCCGCCTTGATGAATCTCTAATGGAAAATCTCGGTTTATGACACATTAGGACTAACAAAGGGGCACTTCTTCTGGCAGGATCGGGGTTCCAGATATTGGTTCTTGGCTTCCCTGTGCTCCTTCATCGAATCAGGTGGCCACACTCAGGTGCGTTGCTTTCACGCTGTAACCCATTCGCCATTTAGGCTTGTCAGGCAATGGGCTTGGTGGCCTTGAAAGGTAATATTGTGGCGGATTCCGGCGGCTTGCTGTCTGGCCGTTTTTTAGTAGAGGGATAGGATTCCAGCTCTCCGAGCAAGCGCAGGGCGTTCAGCAATCCTTTTTCTCCGTATACGGAGTCCCACATCCTGTTAAACAGGCGCATGCAGCCCTGCATGGGGTTGCTGCATGTTTGCAGTTCCATATCAATACTCCACTGCAAGCCGCGAAGGCGCTGCTGGCGCTCCTCGGGGGCGTTTAAAAAAACGCTTTCTATGGCATCCCTGCGCCGCACGGCAAAGGCCTCTGGATCAGTCTTCGCTAGCGTCATCCATTCATCAAAGTCAAATGAAGATGAAGGGTCGCTCATATTTTGTATCCGCAGTATTAATTGGCTTAACGCTACATAGGCAATTTTAACGCCATAAACATTATTTAATTGATTTCAATAAAATTTATTTTATTTTGACGTTCTTCCTGCCAGATGTGTGTAAAGTATTCCGACACAATGCATCAGGAAATAAGCCCTAAACACACAGTGGCACTGTGTTTTTAGGGCTTTGAAGCGACTTAATGATGGTGATGCTCACCGGTATGTGCATGGCCGTGACTGATCTCTTCGGCGGTTGCCGGACGGATATCCACAATTTCGACATCAAAGTGCAGGATCATGCCCGACAGGGGGTGATTTCCATCGAGGGTCACGGAGGAATCGGAAATATCCGTCACGGTGAAGATCATATCGCCTTCCGGGCTATCCATGGACACACGGTCGCCTGGGGCAAGGTCGGCATCCGGGGGGAATTGTGACAAGGGGACTTCGATTTCCGCTTCGGGATTCCGCTCACCATAGCCCTGCTTCGGGTGAACGATAACGTGGGTCTTTTGACCAGCCTCGAGTCCTTCCAGGCCATTTTCCAATCCGGGAATGATGTTGCCGTGTCCGTGGAGGTAGCTAAACAGCTCGCCCTCCTCGGTGCTGTCGAGGGTGTCGTTGTTTTCGTCAGTCAGCAGATAGTGCATGGAGACCACCATGCCATTGGCTATTTTCATGCGGATTTCCTCAAAGATTGAAATTTTAACGCAAAAATTATACCGCAATTTGCGAAAAAACGCCTTATTGGCGCATCCTGCCGCCTGGAATGTCTCCCGCTATCAGTGGATTACTGGAAGCAATCGCCGCCGTGCCCACCGGCAACATGATGCGCGACAAAAGTGTTGGGCTGCTGCCCAGACGTTGCTGGTAAATCACGGTATAGGTCAACACGCGACGCACATAGTCGCGCGTTTCCTTGAAGGGGACGTTTTCCACCCACAGATCCGCTGCGATCACGCGGTCTTGCGGCAGCCATTGCTTCACCCGGCCCGCTCCCGCGTTGTAGGCGGCGGTGGCCAGCATGGCGTTGTTGTCGAAAGTATCCAGGCGGCTGCGCAGATAGGCGGCGCCGAAGCGGATGCTGGTGTCCGGCAACAACAGGTCATTGGGGTTGCTGAGTCTGGTTTTCAGTGATTTGGCGATCATCCCGCCAGTAGCGGGCATGATCTGCATCAGACCCAGGGCGCCGACGGGTGAGCGTGCATCCGGCACAAAGGCGCTTTCCTGGCGCAGGATGCCGTACACCCAGGCGGGGTCGATATCACGATCCCTGGCCTGGGATTCGACCCGTTCGCGGTGCTCAAGGGGGAACAGCAGATCCAGATCGTCCTGGCGCGGGGCGCGCGCCACGGTGAAGATGGCGCGGTCATGCCAGCCCCAGTCGTGCGCCAGTTTGGCGGCGCGCAGCAGTTGTGCCTCGTTCATGTCGCGGGTGACGTGGTTCCATTCGCGGCGCGAATCCGCCGTGCGTCCCAGCAGATGGAATTCGCGGGAGCGCATCACACCGGGCGTCTGTTCCAGCACGGCAAGCTCGGTCGCGGGAAAGGACAGGGGACGATGGGTCAACGCATAAGGCGTGCTCATGCGGTCAGCGGCAAGAAAGCCGTAATAATCGCGGCCGGACGCCAATTCGGTGTAGAGTGGTGCGGCTTCCCCGGCAAGCCCTAGCTGTTCGAGCGCGCGCGCACGCCAGTAACGCCAGCGGGGGAGGGTCCGCTCCTCTTCATTCATCTGTTCTATCCAGCGCCGTGCGGCGCCCCAGTCGCCATCATTGAGCGCCAGCAATATCCGTTTTTCACGCACCTGTGGGTCTTCCTGGGCGGGAGTGAGAGCGTCCAGTCTCGCCCGCGCCCCCGGCTGTTTCTGGGAAACGAGCGCTAGGGCCAGCACACGCTGCGCGGTGTTGCGCTCTTCCATGGTAAAGGCGCGGCGCGTACTGATGTCATCCCAGATTGCCACAGCCCTCGCCGCATCGCTGCGCGCCATGCGTTTGATGCCGTGGGCAAGAATCGAAGCTATGACGGGCTGATCACCCTCAAAACCTACTAGATTGAGGGTCAGTTCCGGTTTTTCGTGAACCTGCAGCCACAGATCCGCCCAGGGCTGCTCATCCGGCACCACAAACCGGCCCAGCGCTCGCGCCAAGTCAATCTGGCCCGCCTCCAGCGTCAGGCGCAAACGCTGCCACACCAGATCTCTGGTCATGCCCCCGGTGGCGCGCCACGCATCAAATACGCTGTCACAGGCGGCGGGCTGGGAGCGCCCCGACAGCCATAAAGTGTCGATTTGACGGAGCGCTTCGGTGCTATTGCCGGTCTCCAGCAGTGCCTTGCGGTAAAGGCATTGCATCTCCACATCGCTGGTGGAACGGTAAGTGGCAACAATCTCATCCCAACGGTTGCGGCCAGCGAGCAGCTGCAGCCACGTGGCGCGCAGGCGGGGGGCGAGCGGGGTATCAGGGTAATCCCGCAGAAAGGCGAGCACTTCCGGCGCGTTGGCCTTGTCGAGGCGCGGCTGCAAATCCTGGTAAAGGAGGTAGGGATAAAGGGGGTAGTCGCCCAGCGATGAGAGCTGACGCTGAAACTCGGGCTGGTTGCCTTGCTTCAAGGCACGTTCGGCGGCCTCAAAGCTGGCGCGTTGCTGGGCAATATCAGGCGTGGCGCAGACCAGGGTAGTCCACAACGCGCCCAGCAGAACCATTATGTATTTTGTACTGCGGAACATCACGTTTCCTCCGCCAGCACTGATTAAACCGACACGGCACATCCTTGTTATCGTCCTGAAAAGCGCTATGCTTTAGCATAACCCGCAACGCGTCACGATACAAATTAAGGCGTGCGTTCAAACAATAAGACAACGAAAAAGGACAATTATTCCATGTCTGTATGCCTTTTATGTCACCCGGCGCGGGAGACAGTGCTCTGGAGCGACGGCCAGTGCCGCGTCATCCTTGTGGAGGATGCCGCTTATCCTGGGTTTTGTCGGGTTATCTGGCAGGCCCATGTGAAAGAAATGACCGATCTTGCCCTGGCGCAACGGCATGACCTGATGTCCGTGGTGTTTGCCGTGGAGCAGGCGCTGCGTGAAACCCTACAGCCAGACAAGATCAACCTGGCGTCGCTCGGCAATCAGGTGCCGCATCTTCACTGGCACGTCATCCCGCGCCTTGCGGATGACGCCCACTTTCCCGACCCCATCTGGGCCGTGGCGCGGCGTGAGGGCCAGGCACGGCAGGTGGATGTGGAACAGCTCACTCAGGCGCTGGCAAGGTATCTCTCTGCGGGCTGGAGCAGCCAGTGATAGAGGGTGGCGTTAGGTTGTGAGGCTGGTGGTTACGGAGGTGAATATGGACTTTGAGCGTTTTATCATCGCCTGGACTTCTTTTACGCTGTGCCTAATTGTACTCATCAAAGGATGCGCCCCGGTTCTGTTATTGGAGTCGGACTGAAACCTAAACTCATCAAACCACACCCGCACGCAGCAGGTCGTGCATATTCAGGGCGCCGACCAGAGCGCCGTTCTCATCTACCACCAGCAGCGCGCTGATCTTGCAGGTTTCCATGATGGCGAGCGCCTCGGCGGCGAGCTTGTCGGGGCGCACGGTTTTGCCGTTGCGGGTCATCACCTCGGCGATGCCGGTGCTATGCACATCTAATTCATGATCCAGCGCGCGGCGCAGGTCGCCATCGGTGAAGACGCCGATGGCGCGCCCTTGCTCATCGACTATTGCCGTCATGCCCAGCCCCTTGCGC
Source organism: Gammaproteobacteria bacterium (assembly GCA_040183005.1). NCBI lineage: Bacteria > Pseudomonadati > Pseudomonadota > Gammaproteobacteria > Gammaproteobacteria bacterium. The sequence continues at coordinate 44,066 of JAMPIW010000009.1, read as the reverse complement.
GACATTTCCACCAATGCTTCTTTGAGCAGCGCGTCCTCGCGCACTTTGGGGATGGCCTCGCCGGTGTGCATGATGTCATTGATCAGCAGCAGCAGACGCCGCCCCAGCCGTCCGCCGGGGTGGGAGCGCGCGAAGTCCTCGGCAGTGAAGCCGCGCGCTTCGAGCAGCGCGACGGCCAGCGCATCGCCCATCACCAATGTCGCCGTGGTGCTGGAGGTGGGGGCCAGCCCGAGTGGACAGGCTTCCTGTTCCACACTGACGTCGACATGCACCGTCGCCGCGTGCGCCAGCGTGGAGCGCGGGTTGCCGGTAAGTGCGATCAAAGGCACACCAAGCCGCTTGATCAGCGGCAAAATGGTGAGGATCTCGTCAGTCTCGCCGGAGTTGGACAGCGCCATCACGACGTCCTTGGCGGTGATCATGCCCAGGTCGCCGTGGCTCGCCTCGCCGGGATGCACAAAAAATGCCGGGCTACCGGTGGAGGCGAGTGTCGCCGCGATCTTGCCGCCGATATGGCCGGACTTGCCCATGCCGAGCACCACGATGCGCCCCTCGCAGGCCAGCATGTACTGACAGGCCTGGACGAAGTTGCCATCAATGCGCGAGACAAGCGCAGACACCGCTCGCGCTTCGGTTTCGATCACCGCCAGCCCGAGTCGTTGCAGTTTTTGCGCTTCCTGCGGCGCGGATTTTAAAGTCATTTCAAGAATATCCTTGCGTATCAATGACAATTTTTAGAAAAGGTAATCCAGTACTATGCCACAAAATATCGCCGCGCCGAACCAGCTGTTGTTGAGAAACGCCTTGAAACAGCCTGCCGCATCGCGGTTTCTGATCAGGTATTGCTGGTAAACACCCAAGCCAGCGGCGGCAGCCAGGCCAATATAATACGCCAGCCCCATTTCCAGTTGCCTACCGATCAGCAGCAGTGCCAGCAGGAACAAAATCTGGATGGCGCCGATGATCGGGCGGTCGGCGTCGCCAAACAGAATCGCAGTGGATTTGACGCCAATCTTCAGGTCATCGGGACGGTCCACCATGGCATACATGGTGTCGTAGGCGGTGGCCCACAGCACGGTGGCGGTGAACAGCAGCCAGGCGACTTTGGGTATCTCGCCCGTCTGCGCCGCGAACACCATCGGCACTGCCCAGCCGAACGCCATGCCCAGCACCACCTGTGGCAGATGGGTGTAGCGTTTCATGAACGGGTAAACCGCCGCGAGTAGCACGCCAATCAAGGACAGCAGGATGGTCAGCCGGTTCATCAATAACACCAGCCCGAAGGCCATCAGACACAGCGCAGCAAACAGCGTCAGCGCCTCCCGGGGTGAGACGCGCCCGGCGGCGATGGGCCGGTCACTCGTGCGGGCCACGTGCGGGTCGATGTTCCGGTCCGCGTAATCGTTGATCACGCACCCCGCCGAACGCATCAACACTACGCCCAGCACGAACACGACCAACACCAGCGGGTCGGGACGGCCCGCGCCCGCGATCCACAATGCCCACAGCGTAGGCCACAACAATAAAAGGATGCCGATGGGCCGGTTGAGCCGCGTCAGGAGCACATATTGATGCAGGCGCGCCTTGGTATCAGGATTCATTTTCAAGAAGATCCGGCAAAAATATCTCGCTCACCAGCAGCGGTTTGTCTTGCAGATAAAACACTGAGCGCCTGCCCCAAATTTCATCCGGCTTATGTTCCAGCGCCTGCGTAGCCATCCTGAACACCGCGCTCCCTGCGGCAAGGCGCGCCACTTCCACTTCACTGCGGCGCATGGATTTATCGGCGAACAGCATTTCTCCCAGTGGCTTGTTTCCCAGATACGCCAGCCGCCGCTGTGGCCCGCTCAAGGTACGTAGTGGAATCACCGTGCGTGCAAACACCCAGGGCCGCTCGTCGCACAACAAATACACCATGCGCACTACGGCGCCTTCATAACCACGCATCCTTAGTGTGACGCGCTCATCGCGCAACGGGCGAGCTTGTGCCTCGCTCATCACCCGCACCTGAAAGTGCCCATGACACGCTTGCCGCAAACGTTGTGTCAGCGAGGTTGTGTCAAATAGCCAGGACGACAGGACCGATGGCACAATGCCGCGTGGCAGATGGCGTCGTGGGCGCCATAACGGCTTGCCCGCCTTCACCACCAACATGTTGGGCTGGCGCTTAACTTGAGACACGTGCATTTATTCCAGGTCGCTTTCTTGAAGCCCTGCCAGTTTGACCAGATGTTTCAGTAATCCAGTTTTCAAAGGTGTATTGCCGTGGATTGGAATCGACAATCGCACGATGCTGCCTCCTTTGCCATAAATGTGATGACTACCGTTGATGCGTAACAATGTCCATCCATGGCGCTCGATAATCTTCGCGAACGTTTTGCCGGATACGGACTTCATACGGCAATTTCCAGCACCCGGTCTCTGCTTGTCGATTCTGGTTGCACTATATCAACAGACAGGCAGCCTTCCACTGCTTCATAAAGATTAGCCAACAGTTCTTCAAAGGTATCACCCTGCGTTATACAACCAGGGATGGCAGGCACTTCGGCCCAATAACCGCCTTCCTCGGCCTCGTGAACCACTACTTTGATCTTCATAGAGTTGTTCCTCTTGCTCAGTTTTCAGCAAACGTAGGGTGCGTTCCACGCACCGGATCTAATGGCGCGCACATTATGCCCTCCACGGGTACGGCGCACCCCTACTTGTTTGAGCCATGGAGATTCTGGAGAAGGCCGATTAAATTTTTATTCTCCATGCCCTCTGTGTGTCCAGTGGCAAAAAATCAAACTTCCCCATACCGCGCCGCCTCGCCCAGCCAACGGCTGATCAACAGCGGAACGCGCTCGGGATAATGTTGCAATAGCAGCTCCGCTGCCTGCTCGATTTTGGGGGTCAGCGCCTGGTCGCGCACCAGGTCGGCGATGTGCAATTGCAGCATGCCGCTCTGGCGCGTGCCGAGCACCTCGCCCGGCCCGCGCAACGCCAGATCGCGGCGCGCGATTTCAAAACCGTCGTTCGTTTCGCGCAGTGCCGCAAGGCGCGCGCGGCCGTCCCGTGAAAGTGGCCCATGATACATCAAAATGCAGCTGCTTTTCTGCGCGCCGCGTCCCACCCGGCCGCGTAATTGATGGAGCTGCGCCAGCCCCAGCCGCTCGGCGTTTTCGATGATCATCAGGCTGGCGTTGGGCACATCCACGCCCACCTCGATCACCGTAGTCGCCACCAAAAGATCTAGCTCGCCCGCCTTGAATGCGGCCATCACTTGCGCCTTTTCGCTGGTCTTCAAGCGCCCATGCACCAACCCCACGCGCAACTCCGGCAGAGCCTCAGTCAACTGCACAGCGGTATCGGCGGCGGCTTGGCACTGCAACGTCTCGGACTCTTCAATCAGCGTGCACACCCAATAGGCCTGCCGACCGGTGCGGCAGGCGCCGCGCACGCGCTCCACCACCTCAGCGCGCCGCGTGTCTGGCACCACCACCGTTTCTACCGGCGTGCGGCCCGGCGGCAGCTCGTCGATAATCGAGCTGTCGAGATCGGCATAGGCGGTCATCGCCAGCGTGCGCGGGATCGGGGTTGCGGTCATGATCAACTGATGGGGATGACGGCTCTGCCCATGTTCATATTGGACGCCTTTTTCGCGTAAGGCGAGGCGCTGGTGGACGCCGAAGCGGTGCTGTTCATCCACAACGATCAGCCCCAGGCTGGCGAACTCGACACCCTCCTGAAACAGCGCATGAGTGCCCACCGCCACAGCGGCCTGTCCCGACGCAAGCCGCTCCAGCATCGTGCGGCGCGCCTTGCCCGGCTGCTTCCCTGACAGCCAGGCGATATCCAGATCCAGCGGCGCCAGCCAGCGCGTGAAATTTTGTAGATGCTGCTCGGCCAGCAACTCGGTCGGCGCCATCACTGCCGCCTGGAATCCCGCCTCCACCGCGTGCAGTACAGCAAGTGCCGCGATAATGGTTTTACCCGACCCGACATCGCCCTGCACCAGCCGCTGCATCGGGCTGGCACGGCGCAGATCCCGCACGATTTCGCCAATCACGCGCTGCTGCGCGCCGGTCAGCGCAAACGGCAGGCTGTCCAGAAGTATCTTCATCAACCGGCCCGGCGCATTCAGCTGCGGCGCACGGCTCGCCTGTATTTTATTGCGCAACAGGCGCAGACTGAGATGATGGGCGAGCAGCTCCTCGAAGGCCAGGCGCTGCTGCGCCGGGTGGCTACCCTCCTGCAACATGGCCAGCGGCGCATCCGGCGGCGGGCGGTGAACATATACCAGCGCATCCAGCAGCGGCGGCAGCTTAAGACGCGCTAGAATTTCGGCGGGCAGCAGCTCTTGCAGCCCTAGCTCGCCAGCGGCGAGATCCAGCGCCGCGCTGCTTAAAGCACGCAAGGTATATTGCTGCAGGCCCTCGGTGGCCGGATAAACCGGCGTCAGACACTCATCCACCGCCGTGGTCGCATATCCTTGAGCATCGGCCCCCACGTCAGTAATGACGCGGTATTCGGGATGCACCATTTCCAGCATTGCCGGTCCGGCGCGCACCTCACCGAAACAACGCACCATTGCACCTCGCGCCAGCCCTGCCTGCTGCTGTGCCGAGAAATGGAAAAACCGCAACAGAATGCCTCCGCTGCCATCAGCCACCCGCACCAGCAACATGCGGCGCTTACCGAGCTTGATCTCGCTTAGCTGCACTTCGCCCAAAATCACCGCCTCATCGCCCCCCCTCAATGTCCCGATGGGCACCACGCGAGTACGGTCCTGATAACGCAGAGGAAGGTGAAACAGCACATCTTGCACCGTGCGAAGGCCGAGCCGCGCCAAGCGCTCCGCCATGCGCGGACCGGCGCCTTTAAGGGCGGTAACAGGCAGGGACTCCAAGGGGGAGTGTGAGGGCGCCTTGTTCAATGGCGTATATTGTCGGCGGGCATTACAACAAATCCAGCGGACTGTTTACACCCTTGCCACCCTTGTTCAGCACATGTGTATAAATCATCGTAGTGCTCACGTCATTATGGCCGAGCAGCTCCTGAACAGTGCGGATGTCATAGCCGGACTGCAACAAATGGGTAGCAAATGAATGCCGCAGGGTGTGCGGCGTGGCCGGTTTAACGATCTCGGCGGCATGCACAGCCCGTTTCACTGCTCTTTGCAGGCCCTTCTCGTCCGCGTGATGACGGCGCGTAACACCCGAGCGCGGATCAACGGAGCGCTGGCCTGAAGGAAAGACATATTGCCAGCCCCACATCCGCCCACCATTGGGGTATTTGCGACTAAGCGCGTTAGGCAGATACGCGTCGCCATAGCCCGCCGCCAGATCTTGCTCGTGTAGCCGTTGCACCCGCTCAAGATGCATGCGCAACGGCTCGGCCAACTTGGCGGGGAGCATGGTCATACGATCTTTTTGTCCCTTGCCATCACGAACAATCAACTCGCCCCGCTCGAACTCGACATCCTTTACCCGCAGTCGCACACACTCCATCAGACGCAACCCCGCGCCATACAAAAGGCTCGCCATCAACCACTGCGACCCTTCCATCTGGTCCAAAAGCATTCTCACCTCAGCATGGGTCAACACCACCGGCAAGCGTTGCGGCACCCTGGCCTTCGTCACATTGTCCAGCCAAGGCAGATCGATTTCCAGCACCTCGCGGTACAAAAACAGCAGCGCGCTTTTCGCCTGATTCTGAGTCGAAGCCGCGACATTGCCTTCCACAGCCAAATGCGACAAAAAAGCCTCCACCTCCTGCGCCCCCATCTGCGCCGGATGCTTTTTCTGATGAAATAAAATGTAGCGCCTAACCCAGTCGAGATATGCACGCTCGGTGCGAATACTGTAATGCTTTACCCGAATTCTCGCCTGGACTTGCTCTAATAATTTGGGTGGATTTTGAGTGTGCGGCATGGATAAAACCAAAGGTGTGATAAAAAATGGAAAATGTCGCCAATAAAGTGAGGTTTACGTTGATTCTAAATGAAAAATATAGTCAAATCTAGTTTTAGACGACAGCCTGACATAATTTTAGGTATTTAATTGGCGTATATGGCGACAGTCGATACAATTTTAGGTATTTTATTGGTGTCTACTTTTAGTTAGCCCTCAGGACACCACATATGGCTCGCGCCCGTTCACAGGAATCTAAGGCTGCGAATCTGTTCGTCGAGCAGATGAGAGCCGCTATACCCAAACTAGATCGTCGTATTGCAGATCTTGAGGACTTTGATGTGGCGACAGTTAGTCAGCGATTCGACCCAGTCGCTGCGACACTTGCCATAAAAGTCAACGGGACGCTGCAGGATATTCTTGGACATGACACAGACGAATATCGCCGGTACTCTGTGGGGTCGTTCGACACACTCCCACTCATCATGGGGCGAGGTAGCGAGCCGCTACCTCGCGTCCAAGAGGGGTACAAGGAAGGCATTCATCGATGCCTTCTAAAGCTCAAAACACTGAGGGAGCTATTCGAAGAGCGAATCGAAGACGCCGGAAGTTCAGCCGCCGAGGCTCAGCTGCCGGGCGATCAACCATTGCCGTCAGATCGACGTGTCTTCGTTGTGCATGGCCATGATCACGGCGCCAAGGAATCCATCGCGAGGTACCTCTCCAAACTCGACCTTGAACCAGTCATTCTCCATGAGCAGCCGAACCAAGGCCGCACCGTCATCGAAAAGTTCGAAGCACACACCGGGGTAGCGTTCGCCGTGGTACTGCTCACTCCAGACGACATGGGCCACGCTGTAGGAAAACCCGAAGAAGCCAAACCTCGCGCACGCCAGAACGTGGTTCTTGAGTTGGGCTTTTTCATGTCTGCTCTTGGTCGCGATCGGGTCTGCGTCCTCTACAAGGGTGGCGTCGAAATTCCCTCCGACTATTCCGGCATCCTTTACCACTCGCTCGACGATGCAGGTGGCTGGCGGTTTCTGCTTGCCAAGGAAATGAAGGCGTCTGGAATCGATATTGACTTGAACAAAGTCACTTAAGTGTTGATGGCTAACCCGGCGTTCGAGCCGACCGCTACGCGTCGGCTCAACTTTGCGTTAGGCATAGACAAAAAGTTTTCCACTGACTTATGAGGGGATTTTATGAAAGAATTACTGGTTGGCGGTTGCTTCTGCGGTGAGGTTCGCTATGAATCCACTGGAGAAGCAGTCTTCTCGGGAAATTGTCATTGTCGTGATTGTCAGCGAACATCCGGCGGTGCTTTTACACCAGCGTTGTTTGTCCCGGAGCAAACGGTGAAGATAAGCGGCACGGTAAAATACTACGAATCAACAGCGGACAGCGGAAATAAGGTGGGGCGAGGATTTTGTCCTAATTGTGGTTCCCAATTGTTTGCCAAATTAGAGATGATGCCAAATATATTGGGACTTCGTGCAGGAACCCTTGATGATCCGTCGATGTTTAAGCCCACGCTCGATATTTATACTTCAAGTGCAGCGCATTGGGATTTCATGAACCCCGATCTGCCGAAGTTTCCCAAGGCACCACATTAAAACATGGAAATCTATGCCTAACATTGCGTTCGAGAGGGACGCGCCAAAAGCGGCGCGCCCCTCAACTTTACGTTGGGCGTCATCATGAGCGTTAAGCCGCACCAGATTGCTGACTTCCTCTTGTACGCTCGACGACCGGGAACTTGGCTCTTTGCCGCCCGCCGACAAATGGCCGTCGCGGAAATACTTCTCGACCGCCGGGCCACTTACGGACCTTTCAGTAGCGAGTCCGTTGAAGAGCGGTCGGGCTGTATTGCAGCTGCCTACTTTCACGCTGGTCTCGCAATCGAAAACGCAGCAAAAGCCTATTTGGTCCATCGAGACCCAATGCTCATCCAAAGCGACGGACGGATTGATCGTAAGAAACTTGGCGGCAAAGGTGGGCATGGTCTTGTTGACCTTTGTGAGTTAGTGCTCTCCGAAATTGACCCAAAGGATTACCAACTGCTTCAGAAACTCCAAGAGCACGTGGTCTGGCTAGGAAAGTACGTTACCCCGATGGACGCCTCACCTCTCTACGACGAAGCACTTATGGACATCATCCGAAATTCGTCCGCCGACGAGCAAGTCCGTTTACGTTCATTGTTCGAACGCCTACTCGCCACTGTCCCCGGAGAATCAAAATGACGCCCAACCCGGCGCTCAACCTCGCTCCTTTCAGTCGCTGGACGCTGCGCGATAAAGCCGCGCCGCGCCGGTTAGCTCTACGTTAGAGCCCAAAGGAGATCCAACGTGATCAGAAACACTCTGGTAGCGGTCGTGCTGTTCACTACCTCACCCGCATTAATTGCTGCAGAGTCTACAGACTTCGCGAAGAAGGGGCGTGCCACTTGGGCCGCGTTCGAGTGCTCGTCCCTTGCGTCAGTCTTGGAAAGGCCTAAGGACCAAGAGCGTCTCTTCCGGTTCGGCTATGAGCAAGGAAAAGAGTTTCTTCACGCCTTACAGGGTGGGCGAATTACAGCCGAGGACTTGAAGTCCATTGCGCCTTCGGGCCTGCTCATGGTCGCTCAAGGCCCAACTGCTGACTTCATACTTGGGCGCGTCTTTGAGTCTGCACAGGAGAATGCGCTCAAAGATGTGATCACGACTGAATCCGTCCTGCATAAAGACTTGCAGGAGGCCATTGCATCACGCAAATTCACCTCTGGTAATTGCGAAATCATTGGAAATGGACGCTAACAACGCGTTCAACACATCATGGCAGCCGACTTCTACTTTAAAAATCCAACGTTCACTATCCAGCCGCTGGCGACAGTGGCGGCTTTTAAGTGGCATGAGCTTCCCGATGAAGACATAAGGTACTCAATCGCCGCAGAGGAACAGTACCTGAATTTTCATCTCTACATGCTCGAAAATCTCCGCCATACCAAGGCTGGTCAACTAACACAGCGTCCGTATGAATACGAACTTGGTCTCTCAGTCAGAGCGGGGGCAGTTAAAGCCGCTGTACTGATAGCAGCATCTATCATTGAAGCCGCGCTCCGTGCACTTGCAGAAGCAAGAAAATATCCGCTCAACGCAGAGCCGCGCCGTCGGACATTTGGCAATGTCATCAAGGCTTGGGAACAGAATGGCGCGCCGAGACCCGACGTTGCGCAGGTTTGGCCGGACATAAAGGCCATGCATGAGGTACGTAACTTTGTTCACCTACACAAGGCTGCAAAGGATACTGATGCCGAATGGGGAAATATTCTTCACAGAGAAGAGGCACTACTCTCTGGTGCGCTCAAGGCCATTGAACATGTATCGAAGATTAAGGCCTAACATGGCGTTCGAGAGGGACGCGCCAAAAGCGGCGCGCCCCTCAACTTTACGTTAGCCATCACAGAAAGGACATGCCATGCTTGAACTGAGACCAACCTGTGAGAATTGCAATCGGGCGTTGCCCCCTGACTCACTTGATGCGCGTATCTGCACCTACGAGTGTACGTTCTGCGCTCACTGCGTTGACACAGTATTGGGCAACGTCTGTCCAAATTGTGGCGGCGGATTTGTTTCTAGACCAGTCAGGCCGTCGAAGAATTGGAAAGGAGACAATTTTCTCGGAAAGGATCCTGCGAGTACCAAGGTCAAGCACAGGCCAGTTGACCCTGACGCTCATGCGAAATTTTCAGCGGCGATAAAAACAATATCACCTGAAAAGAGGTAGCCAAATGATACTGAAGATGGCTAACCTTGCGTTCGAGCGGGACGCCGCAAAAGCGCGGCGCCCCTCAACTTTACGTTAGAGGTATTGGTGAGAGTTATTTGATTCGCAGTGAAAAATTAATAGGAGGCTGATTGTGGCAGGTTATGTTGAAGGGAAAACTAAAAATGAAATTCTTGCCGAGCTGGCATTGGCTGCACAACCTGGTTCAATCATTCATGAGCAGCAGAAATCCGCAATAACGGTTCGTTGTACAGAAGACATTGAGTCAGCTTTTTCAGCACTTACATCACAGCTTGCAAAAAACTCAGAGTCAAATGACCGACTTTCTGGGAAGGTTTTCTGGCTAAATGTACTTATTGCTATTGCCACAGTAGTTGGAGCGTTGGCAACAGTGGCGCAAGCATTGAAGTGAAAACCTCTAACCCGGCGGTCAAGTGGGACGCTCCGCCGAAAAGCACGGCTCCGCGCCCCTTACCTTTACGTTAGGCAACCCGAAAAGAACGTTCTTTTTTCGGTGCGTGGGTAACATCCAGAATGCGGGCGCAAGAATGCCTGAAAGTGTTTTCTTCGTAGCTCACTGAGCTTCATCTTTTTCACGGTTATGGGTTACGGCCAGCAGTCAAGCCCAAGTGTGGCGAGAAGTCTTCACTCCGCCATATGATGTGCCAGTGCTGGGCAGTCTGTTACTTTTTTGCTTTAACAAGTTTCTTGTGTGGGTCGCGTCACGCGCAGGGCGAAAAAACGGTGCTCTTGCCCATTCCATTGCTAGCCAATGAGCGCGGGCAGTGGTGCAGTGGTTACGGAGAGAGCTTACGCTGTAGCCTTTTCCGTTTGCCCCACGCCATGCGGCGCGACGCAAGCCGGGGCGGGTCACATCGGCCTGTTCATGTTGCATCAAGGGTTTTGGTGTGTGGGTGCGTCTTGAGCATAGCCTTCCCCGGCCTAACATTGCATTCAAGGGGACACGCCTTGGCGAGGCATTTTTAGGGCATGAGTTTCATCAGTGCAGGGGTGCTGTTCTGGCTTCATCGTTGGCGTGCCCCTTAATTTAACGTTAGGCAACCTGAAAAGCGCATTCGTTTTTTGTTGCGTGGGTAACGTCCAGAGAGCTGGCGCAAGAATGCCTGAAAGTGTTTTCTTCGTGGCTCGCTGAGTTTCATCTTTTTCACGGTTATGGGTACCGGCCGGAATCAAGTTTAGTGGTTGTGAGCAGTTTTCACTCCGTCGCCCACTGGGCTTGATACTCTCCCCAATCATGGGTTGCGGCCAGATGACACAACAGGGGTTGCGGGCAGGTTTCACTTCGCCATATGATGTGCCAGTGCTGGGTAATCTGTTACTTTTTTTGCTTTAGCAAGTTTCTTGTACGGGTCGCGTCACGTGCAGGGCGAAAGAACGGTGCTTCTCGTGTCATGTGTTCAATCTGCCACGAGGAAGGAACGCGGGCCGAGGCGCAGGGGTTGTGGAGAGAATTTACGCTGTAGCCCTTTCCGTTTGCCCCACGCCTACGGCGCGACGCAAGCCGGTGCGGGTCACATCGGCCAGTTAATGTTGCTTTAAAGGGTTTTGGTGTGTGGGTGCATCTTGAGCAGCGTCTTCCCCGGCCTAACATTGCATTCAAGGGGACACGCCTTGGCGAGGCATTTTTAGGTTCACGGGCATCGTCAGCGCAGGGGCGTTGTTCTGGCTTCATCGTTGGCGCGCCCCTTAATTTAACGTTAGAAAGCACTTTGAGATGGCTAATAGATCGGGGGAACAATGAAAGCAATGTCGTCAGTCCTTCTAATGCTTTGCGCTTTCTACTGCTGTAACGCGATTGCTGAGGAACAAAAACCGGGCAAAAAGACTGTTCCCTCCTTGGAGAGCAGTGTCAAGATACTTGAATCGCGCATCTCAGCACTTGAGTCGCGTGTCTCATCTCAGTACGCATCGCTGAACTGCGATACAGGGAAATATGACGAGTTCATGTTCCAATTAAGCAAACTTGTCTTCTTCGCATCGTGCACAAAGATAGAGCCATACCTGGAAGGGCACCGGATCACTGTACAAATAGGCAACCCACATGCCTTCAATTTCAGCAATGTGAAAGGACATCTCTTTTATGGGAAGGAAATATGGGATGCGTTCTCAAATCAGGTGGAGATTTCCACAACAAATACAATTCGAGCAGGTACATGGCAAACCATAACGGTCGTCGTTAATCCCTCTACAGCGGAGCAGATGCGCAGCCTAATCTTGGAGCTAAGTGCCGAAACAGCGAGCGCAATTCAGTAATGCCTTCTAACCCTATGCTCAAGCGGGACTGCGCAAAAGCGCGCAGCCCCTTAGCTTCACGTTAGGGCACACGCCAATTTTCGGAGAAACGATGAGGACTTTTATTTTTGCACTTGCATTGCTCGCTGGCATCTCCGGCTGCGCGACGGTTGTCCCACTCCCGCAATGGAGTATGTCACCAGAAGCCTCTGAGACAGAGTACGGACAATATCTACAGGGTGGCTCAGCCACCCTGTCAGGCCAAGCATTTCTTACTCAACAAAACGGTGGCGTCGTCAAGGCTGCTGGACGTACCGTTACTCTTGATCCCGCCACTTCGATTGGCAACGAATGGTGGGGTAAGGCCGGGAAATTCTGGGTTCATCGCGCGCTAACTCCACCATCGCCTGGCTTTCTCAAAGCTCGCCGCACTACCACCGCAGACGCTGATGGGAAATTCCGATTCCAAGATCTTCCAGCCGGAAAGTACTATGTCCGCACGGAAGTCACATGGGAAATCGGAGGCTACAACCCAACGCAAGGCGGCTTGGTAGGTCAAGTAGTCGAGGTAAAAGAGAGCCAGAATAGAGAAGTTATTCTCAATGCGTATCCACAATAGCCCCAGTTGCACAGAGCGCCCTAACACATGGAGGGCATGTACAAAGTATGAAATGGTTTTCTGCTAGTATAATTGTGGTCGCGCTTTTTCTTTGTGGCTGCTCGACAATTGGCGGTTACACTGCAAGTGAGTATACGGAGTTTGGCTGTAGTTACAGTGATGGGTATTACAGATGCCCAGAGTCAGCAAAGTCTAGTCTATTGAAACCTGGGAGTTGTTCATGGGTTAATCCATATACAAAAAATGACGGCACATTTGTTTCTGGTCATTATCGATGCAAAGAATCGGTTGCCAGCTCTTCCTCAAATTCTTCGGGTAGCAATTGTCATTGGGTCGATGGTTACTATAGAAAAAATGGAACTTATGTGCGTGGTCATCAGCGATGTCGTTAGTTAATTCGCCCCTAACACGTCATTCAAGGGGACACGCCTTGGCGAGGCATTTTTATGTCATGGGTTTCATCAGCGTTGGGGCGTTGTTCCGGCATCGTCATTGGCGTGCCCCTTAATCTTACGTTAGAAGTCAGTTTGGTTTTACAGCGGCGTCTCATTAAGGGCGTTGCCACAGTTCAAGGGTTGTGGCTCCGTTATGCGCCGTGTTCAGTTCAGTGGCGTGGCTCTGAACGTGTGCGGGTTCTTTTGTTTACGTCAGGGCAAAATGCCCCATGCACATCGGGCGTTGTTTGTTGCACTGGCCAGCCACGTACTGTGGCGTTACTATCAACTCTGGCACGGGGCATTTCGCTGGTTCTTTCGGGGGCGGCGCCAATCAGTGAACAACAGGGGGTTGTCAGTGGCTTTTCAAAAAACAGTTTCATTCACAGCCTGGGTATCTTCAGCTGGGTTAGCTTCGTCTTCTAACACGTCACTCAAGCCGACGCCGGTCAGCGGCGCACTTCGTGGTGGTGTTCGTGGCGGCGCGGCTTAGCTCTACGTTAGCCATTTTATAGTCTATGACTCCCGCTGAAACTCTAATGCATACCACTGTCCGGCTTGAGTGCTCGCTGGTTGGAAATCGTGCGTCCACCGGAACAGGGTTCTTCTTCTCGTTCAAGATCGATGACAAAACCCACGTGCCAGTTATTGTCACTAATAAACACGTAATCAAAGATTCAAAAGTCGGCACATTCGTTTTGACAAAGAGCAACGAACAGGGTGAGCCAATTCTTGGCTCAACTGAACGAATTGTCCTCGACAATTTTGAAAGCCTCTGGATAAAGCATCCTGAGGAAAACGTCGACCTAGCGATTTTCCCAATAGCCCCCCTTTATCACGAAGCCGAAGCGAAAGGGATCAAATTCTTCGCCCCACCGATTGGCGAAGACCTACTGATCACACCCGAGAAACTTGCCGATCTTTCTGGTCTTGAAAACATAACCATGATTGGATATCCGAACGGCATTTGGGATGAAAAGAACAACATGCCAATCGTACGGCGTGGAATTACAGCCACGAACCCGAAGAACGACTACAACGGGCTTCCAATATTCGTGATTGATTGTGCTTGTTTTCCAGGGTCAAGCGGAAGCCCGGTGCTAATCTTCGACCAAGGCGGCTACCTTGATGCAAAAGGTAATCTAAACCTTGGTGGCGGTCGCATCATTCTGCTTGGCGTCTTGTTTGCTGGCCCTCAACATGTTGCTGAGGGAGAAATCCAAACCATCGAAGTGCCGCTTGCCCAAATCCCTATCAGTTTGTCCAAGATTCCAAACAATCTGGGTTTTGTTGTTAAAGCTCACAAAATTGCAGACTTCAGAAAGATGCTTATACCCAATGGCTAACCTATCATTCAAGCGGGACGCGCTAAAGCGCGCCCCTTAATTTAACGTTAGAGCGCTCATCAGGCTGTAGTTCTGTCGAGCGTGTTGGCGAGAGTCTGGCATCAGCCACACGGGTGGCTTTTGGTTTTAGGTTCTTGCCAATGGTGTTATTTCTTTCCAGTGCATTTGAGCTTTGCCAGAGCAAGCACCCCTTCCAGCAGCGTCATTTCTTTTTGGGCGGTGCTGCGTGTAGCAGAGTCTTTTTTGGCCGCGTCAGATAAAGCCCGTTCATGGGTTCTGTTCAACGGTAAACGGTGCAGGTGCAGTAATCCTAATTTAGGGTTTTAAAAACAGTGGCGGCGCCAGGAGCAGCGTTTTTGCCAGGGGTGTTATTTCTTTCCGGTGCCTGTGAGCTTTGCAGCCAAAAAGTTCTATCCATCAGCGTCATTTCTTTTCGGGCGGCGCCGCCGGTAGCAAGGCCTTTTTTAGCCGCGTCAGATAAAGCCCGTTCACGGGCGCTGTTCAACGGTAAACGGTTCGAGTACAGTAATCCTATCGAAGGTTTGAAAAACAGTGGCGGTGCCAGGTGCAGAGTTCTTTTCATGTTTATCGTTCGCTGCACCGCCGCGTTCTAACATTGCATTCAAGGGGACACGCCTTGGCGAGGCATTTTTATGTCATGGGTTGCATCAACGCAGGGGCGTTGTTCCGACTTCATCGTTGGCGTGCCCCTTAATTTAACGTTAGGCAATCTGAAAAGCGTGTTCGTTTTTCGGTGTGTGGGTAAGTTCCGGAAAGCTGGCTCAAGAATGCCCGAGAAGTATTTACTTCGTTGCCCACTGAGTTTCGTCCTCTCTCCGGTTATGGGTTACGGCCAGAGGGCAATCTCAGCGGTTGCGGACAGTCTTCACTCCGTCCTATGATGTGCCAGTGCCGGATAACTTTTTAGCTTCTATGCTTTAGCACGTTTCTTGTGCGGGTGGCATCAAGCGCAAGGCAAAAGAACGGTGCTCTTCGCATCACGCACCCATTCCATTGCGGGCCAAGGAGTGCGGGCAGCGGCGCGGTGGTTGCGGGCAGATTTTACGCTGTAGCCCTTTCCGTTTGCGCCACGCCATGCGGCGCGACGCAAGCCGGGGTGGGTCACATTGGCCTGTTAATGTTGCGTTCAAGGGTTTTGGTGTGTGGGCGCGTCTTGTGCAGCGCCTTCCCAGGCCTAACACGTCATTCAAGGGGACACGCCTTGGCGAGGCATTTTTTAGTCATGGGTTTCATCAGCGCAGGGGCGTTGTTCCGGCCTCCTCGTTGGCGTGCCCCTTAATTCGGCGTTGGGTGTCATAAGGAGCATTCATGCCATCAATTCCAGCCTTCTGTGATACTTGCGGCACAGCGTTTCCATCCGGTTTTTTCTTTGAGAACGCATCAAACGTAACTCTATCTGGAAACAGGTCTGGCCCATGTCCAAGTTGCGGAGGCATGGGACATGTCCCAGACGGTGTTTTCAACTTTATTGGGAACACCATAGAGATATTGTCTGCACCCCAACGGACCGTTAATGAACTCACTCGCTTAGTTCAAATAATTCACGAAGCCAAAGCAAAGCAACAATCAAACGAGCAACTTGCGGCACAAATCAAACAAGAGCTTCCAGGGCTATCTTCGCTGGCTGACATCCTGCCGAAGAATCGAGGGGAACTTTATGGCTTTCTCGGCGTGGTACTTGCCGTTATCACGTTGCTTACCCAGTCTCCACAACCCTCTCAAAACATAACAATTAATGTGTCTCAGGTTGTCGAGCAAACACTTGCAAATGCATCGACTCCGAAGCAAAAACCATCGCAATCCAAGAAAATTGGCCGTAACGAGCCATGCCCATGTGGCAGCGAAAAAAAGTACAAAAAATGCTGCGGCGCTCTCAAGTGACACCCAACCAATCATTCCAGCGGACCGTCAAAAAGCTGCGCTTTTTGCCATCCGCTGAATTCGCACGTTAGACAAACTCAGCCTATGCAGCTCAATAAAATTGATTACGAGAGCCTTAACCCTCGGCAAAAGGAAATCTTCAACTTCCAAAAGATTTCAGGGGTGCTTGCTGACTACGGGTTCAACTGCATCAAGTTGGCTGATGACTGGCAAGGAGCAGATTTTCTCGCCTACCACAAAGACAGGCTCGACACGTTGAAAGTACAGTTGAAATCGAGGCTCACTATCGACGAAAAGTACAAAGGCAAAGAGTTATTTGTGGCCTTCCCACTCAACGGACACTGGTATCTGGTTGAGCACGACACGCTTATCGAAAAAGTTGGTCAACACACAAATTGGCTCAATACCAATTCGTGGGTTAATAGGGGTTGCTATCATTCGGCAACGCTAGGTGCGCAGTTGATGCAAAGTCTTTCTGGGTGCAAATTATGAGTTTGTCTAACCCTACGCTCAAGCGGGACTGCGCAAAAGCGCGCAGCCCCTTAGCTTCACGTTAGGCTATCGGAACCACTTGCATGGCATAGTATCCGTGCTATCATGCTTTCATGATAGAGTCGTTTAAAGATCAAGCAAGTGAAGACATATTCAACGGCGTCAATTCGAAAGCGGCCCGGAAGGCATGTCCGCAAACACTTTGGCAGGTTGCGGCCAGGAAATTGGACCAATTGGATTCTGTTCAATCGCTGGAGGAATTGAAAGTTCCCCCAGGTAATCGGCTTGAGCGCCTCTCTGGGGATAGAAAAACTGAGTACAGCATTCGTATCAACGAACAGTATAGGATTTGCTTTTTGTGGGGAAAGTCAGGCCCCTGCAATGTAGAAATAACCGACTACCATTAAGAGGTGAAATTATGGTTCGAATTCCAACCAAAAGGGAGCCTACTCACCCCGGCGAAATGCTTCGCGATGAGTTTCTTGTTCCCATGAATATAAGCCAACGTGATCTTGCAAACGCGATTCATGTTCCCTATCAGCGAATCAACGAGCTTGTAAACCAAAAACGTGGCGTAACTCCAAGTACTGCGCTACGCCTAGGTAAGTTCTTCGGTGTGTCAGCAGACTTTTGGCTCAATTTACAAATTCGATGCGATCTTTTCAAGGCGCAAGCCATAGAGAAGCGAGAGCTTGATTCCATTCAAGATTTTCACCACATGCAAAAATTGGCCTAACACGTCATTCAAGGGGGCACGCCTTGGCGAGGCATTTTCAGGCCATGGGTTTCATCAGCGCAGGGGCGTTGTTCCGGCCTCATCGTTGGCGTGCCCCTTAATTCTTACGTTAGGCTCGAAAATGGATCGTCTCTGGCTTCGATCGGTGGAAAATTTAAATTTCGTTGACCCGGCGTCTTTCCTTGTCCGACTTCGGCACCTTGAAATAGAAGTAGCGTTAAGTGATGCAGACCCGAAGGTAAAAGCTTTGCGCACCAATTCTTTAAAGGTTTCCCGCGAGCAAAGGGAGGCGGCCCTGTTTTGCCACGGCATAGGGAAACGAATTGGGGCGAAGGTCTGGTTTGCTCACAAAGAAGATCAAGATTACGACTTTGTTGCTTCTTGGGTTACTCACGAAGAGCGTCATTTCGCTGCCGTGCAACTTAAAGAGGTGGTGCCAATAGAGACGAATCCAAAAGCGTCAATTCAAGATCTTGTGCAAAATTTAGGGAAATACCCAGACTCAAACGGACTCACCGTGGCAATTCATCTGAACCAGGCTGGTCGATTCGAGCCCAACTTGCTTGAGATACCAAAACTCAATATTGGATCTCTATGGGTTTTCGGAAGCGCAGAACTTGATCAGTCTCGCTGGCTTCTCTGGGGCAACTTCACTGAAAACGATCCATACGGCACTCAGTTCTTTTACCCTGAAACCTAACCCAGCCTTCAAGCGGACTGGCCTTCGGCCAGCCGCTTAAGTCAAACGTTAGGCCAACTATGAACATATCCGAAGAACTACTGGAAAATTGGTGTTCCCAAAAGGGGTGGAAATGCGCAAGAATACCAGAGGAAGCTGAGCGGACACCTGACTACATCCTTAAAATTGATGGAACAGTCGTTTATGCCGAAGTAAAAGAAATAGTAGCGAACGATGAAGAGATCAAGGTTCTTAAGCAGTTAGAAGAATGTGGTTGCGGAGATGCTTATGGGGAGGAACCAGGGAAAACCGTCAGAGCAAAAATAAAAGAGTCTTACGGGCAACTCAAGCGACTCTCGAAACGCGATAAAACCAGTGCCATTCTGGTTCTTTACAATAATTCTGGAATGGCTGGCTTGGGAAGGCTGAATCACTATAATGTACTTACGGCGATGTTTGGGCTGCAAACGGTACCAGTCAGAGTTTCACATGACTCGGCTATTCCTGTGTCATTTGGACCTGATTTTTTCGGCCCAAAGAAATCAGTTACCCCCGAACAAAATAGTTACTTAAGCGGTATCCTCACGTTGTACGAACATTACCAAAATAGATTGGTGACTTTTTTCTATCATAACCCACATGCACGTTATCCAGTTCCCAATCAATTAATAGGGTGCGAAAGCTGTGTTCAATATCGAGTTAGCTCGACAGAGATAAATTGGGAATTGATTACATGTTGATTAATCTAGTTCTCGAATATCGTTGGCCTAACACGTCATTCAAGGGGACACGCCTTGGCGAGGCATTTTTGGGTGCCGGGTATCATCAACGCAGGGGCGTTGTTCCGGCCTCATCGTTGGCGTGCCCCTTAATTCTTACGTTAGGCCATATCTGCAAGGAACAATGAAGCGCCTCCGCAATATTCGTCGCATTGATAATGAAACTAACCGCACCTACGCTTGGTTGGTGCAGGTGCAGCGCGACAGTCAAATCACCATAAAAATGTTTTCTGATTCTGTATACGGTGGCAAGCGCAAGGCATTACAAGCTGCTATCAGCTATCGTGCCAAACTTCTGGAGGAAGTATCATTTTACGAGTATCAAATTCGGCGACGCTCGATTTTGCGCCGTAATAACACTTCCGGCATTCCCGGGGTTGGGCGCTACGAAAAAATTGACAATCCCAAGACCGGCCGCCGCGTGGTGTTCTGGCTTGCTTCGTGGGTTGATGAACATGGCGCCAGTCGCAAACGCAAATTTTCAGTTCTGCGTTATGGTGAGCGTAATGCCAAGCAGCTCGCCGTGGCTGAGCGCGAGCGGCAGTTAAAACAAGCGTGTGCCGCTAAGTGCGCCTAAACCCCAGGCCTAATATTGTGCTTTGGTGGCATGGTCACCTTTACGGTTTTTTGTGTGGGTGACATCAAACGCAGGTTATTTCCAGGGCTTTTTTCTTTAGCGAGTCAGTACTACTATAATGCTCAGGAACGCCAGGCCTAACATTGCATTCAAGGGGACACGCCTTGGCGAGGCATTTTTAGGTGTCGGGTTTCGTCAGCGTTGGGGCGCTATTCTGGCTTCATCATTGGCGTGCCCCTTAATTTAACGTTAGCCGTCAACAGCAGAAAAACCAAACATGCCGATACCTGATTACCAGTCAATCATGCTTCCCCTGCTCCGTTTCGCTGCGGACGGAAATGAACATTCCTCCCGGGAAGCAATTGATGGCCTGTCCGAACAATTCGGGCTTACGGACGCAGAAAAAAATGAACTGCTGCCGAGCGGGCAGCAACCGAGATTCGACAACCGTGTTGCCTGGGCACGTTCTTATATGAGTAAAGCGGCCTTGTTAGAGGCCACACGGCGCGGCCACTTCCGCATAACACATCGCGGTCAGGAAGTTCTGTCCAAGAATCCACCCGAAATTAATGTGAAATTCTTGAATCAATTTCCTGAGTTCGTAGAGTTCAGAGAAAAACACCAAGACCGGGAAGAAACCACAGAAACTACCGAAACAGAAACCCTCCAAACACCCGGCGAGCTTTTGGAAACCGCATATCAGAAACTGAGGGAAGATCTCACGGCTGAGCTTCTAAAATTCGTAAGGGAATGTTCCCCGTCTTTCTTCGAGAGACTCGTCATCGACGTTCTTGTTAAAATGGGTTACGGCGGTTCCCGAAAAGAAGCCGGCAAAGCCATTGGCCGCAGCGGCGACGAAGGTATTGACGGCATCATTAACGAAGATCGCCTTGGCCTTGATGTCATTTATATTCAAGCCAAACGGTGGCAGGCTACGATTGGACGGCCTGAAATCCAGAAATTCGCAGGAGCCCTACAAGGTCACCGCGCGAAGAAAGGAGTCTTCATCACCACTTCCGACTTCACCCGCGAGGCCGGGGAATACGTGGCAAAAATCGAGTCAAAGATCGTGCTCATAGATGGCGAGCATTTAGCCCAGCTTATGATTGACCATAATGTTGGGGTTACTCCTATCACATCGTATGAAACGAAGAAAATTGACAGTGACTACTTCATTGAAGGTTAAGACGGCCAACATTGCATTCAAGGGGACACGTCTTGGCGAGGCATTTTTAGGTGTCGGGTTTCGTCAGCGCAGGAGCGTTGTTCTGGCTTCATCGTTGGCGTGCCCCTTAATTCTCACGTTAGCCATAAATAAAATTTGGGGACATATTAATGGAAGTAAAAACTGAACCAGCCGGGCGTTTGTATGACATATTTCATGAGGCAAAACTGAAGCCCGAGGCTCACTCTTCAAGAAAAGTATGGGCTGAAGTGTTTGATGTTCCCGAAGAAGACACGGGTACAATACTCAAAATGTTGGCTGAGTTAATTCAGCTTACTCACGCAACAAAAGAAAAACTAGAAAAGTTGAATGATATAAATCACGAGTTATACCTTCGTCCTTTCTCCCAAATAGAGCGTGTTCTTTCGCATATAAACTTGGATGCTGGCTGGAAGCACTGGAAAGACCAAATAGATGAGCCAACAATTTATGGGCTTCAGTTTTGCTCTGACAAATTAAATCGGGTTACGAATTATACGAAAATACCTAATGAAGAAATCGATTCTATAAAACAGTCGTTATCTGAGTTAACTGATCAAATACTTAATTCGGAATTGGATAATTCATTAAAGGAACTATTGGTTAGAAATTTAGAGGGCCTGAGGCAAGCTATCATTTCTTTCAAAATCAAGGGAATCGAAGGTATTCAGCGAGAGGTGGAATTAAATCTTGGCTCTATTATTTTGCACAGAGAGGAAATACGCTCAAAATCAATCTCTGGAAAAGAAAGTGCGCTTTTGAGCAAGTATTTCAAATTCATCGAGGGCTTAAATAAAACTATATCAACAGCAAAGAACATCAAAGAACTAGGTGGTAAAGATTTTCTTAAACTAATTGGAATTGATAATGGCTAACCCGGCGCTCAAGCGGACGGCTGCGCCGCCGTTTAGCTTTGCGTTAGGCAATCTGAAAAGAGCAGTTACTTTTCAGTGCAGGGGTAACACGTCGCATCACGCACTCAGTCCATTTCCGGCCAAGAAGTGCGGCCAGAGAGCAGGCCCAGCGGTCTCGGACAGACATCACGCTGCTCCGTGGCGAGTTGTTTCTTGGCAAGCGTTGGGTAACTTTTTCAGCTTTCTAGCCCTGGCAAGTTTTTGTGCGGGTGGCATCAAGCGCAAGGCACTTACAAGGCTTTTTTCTCGGGCGCGTTGGTACTAATATAGTGCTCAGGAACGCCAGGCCTAACACGTCATTCAAGGGGACACGCCTTGGCGAGGCATTTTTAGGCTCACGGGTTTCATCAGCGCAGGGGCGTTGTTCCGGCCTTATCGTTGGCGTGCCCCTTAATTCTTACGTTAGAGCGCTCATAAGGTGTTTATTTTGTTGGGCGAATTGGCGGCATTCAGGCGCGGTGTTTTTGCCAGCGGCGTTGTTTCTTTGCGGTGTCGCCAAGCCTTGCAAGCGCAGGGGTTCTTTATCGCCGCGCCGGTTCTTTTTTGGCCGTGTCCCCACTGGTATGGGTTTCTCAAATCTCCAGGGTAAAATCAGGTTCACGGGCGCTGTTCAACGGTGAAGGGTTCGGCTAAAGTAATCCTTTTCCAGGGCTTGAAAAACAGCGGTGGTGCAACGTGTTCACTTCTTTTCATGTTCATAATTCGCCGCACCGCCGCGTTCTAACATTGCATTCAAGGGGACACGCCTTAGCGAGGCATTTTTGGGTTCACGGGTTTCGTCAGCATTGGGGTATTGTTCCGGCTTCATCGTTGGCGTGCCCCTTAATTTAACGTTAGAGCGCTCATAAGGTGTTTATTTTGTTGGGCGCATTGGCGGCATTCAGGCGCGGTGTTTTTGCCAGCGGCGTTGTTTCTTTGCGGTGTCATCAAGCCTTGCAAGCGCATGGGTTCTTTCTCACCGCGCCGGTTCTTTTTTGGCCGTGTCCCCACTGGTATGGGTTTCTCAACTCTCCAGGGTAAAATCAGGTTCACGGGCGCTGTTAAACAGTAAACGATTCGGCTACAGTAATTCTATTCGGGGCTTGAAAAACAGTGGCGGTGCCAAGTGTTCAATTCTTTTCATGATCATCATTCACTGCACCGCCGCGTTCTAACATTGCATTCAAGGGGACACGCCTTAGCGAGGCATTTTTGGGTTCACGGGTTTCGTCATCGTTGGGGCGTTGCTCTGGCTTCATCATTGGCGTGCCCCTTAATTTAACGTTAGAGCGCTCATAAGGTGTTTATTTTGTTGGGCGCATTGGCGGCATTCAGGCGCGGTGTTTTTGCCAGCGGCGTTGTTTCTTTGCGGTGTCGTCAAGCCTTGCAAGCGCAAGGGTTCTTTCTCGCCGCGCCGGTTCTTTTTGGGCCGTGTCCCCGCCGATGCGGGTTTCTCGACTCTCCAGGGTAAAGTCAGGTTCACGGGCGCTGTTAAACAGTAAACGATTCGGCTACAGTAATCCTTTCCAGGTCTTGAAAAACAGCGGTGGTGCAACGTGTTCACTTCTTTTCATGTTCATAATTCACTGCACCGCCGCGTTCTAACATTGCATTCAAGGGGACACGCCTTAGCGAGGCATTTTTGGGTTCACGGGTTTCGTCAGCATTGGGGTATTGTTCCGGCTTCATCGTTGGCGTGCCCCTTAATTTAACGTTAGGCAACCACAACCTGTAGGTTCTTCAATGTTCATTTGTGGTGAAGTCCTGGATTGGAACTACTACAGCGACAATGGCTCTGGTCTTTCAGACGATGAAGAAGAGCGCATCGTCGGGAGAGCTCACGATATATGGCGGCATGCGAGCTCGTTGATCTCTCCAGGCAGCTCTGAGTTCTCTCTTGCGGACGCGATCACTGGTTTGAAGCGCGCAGTCAATCACCGGTTGAAGGCGCTTTCGAATGCCTACTCGTTTGACGCGCTGCCATTTTTAAATCAAAAGAAGACGCTAGAGAAGTTTCAGTTCTACGGAATAATTCGACCTGCATTGCTGAAGGAATTGTTCGAGATACGAAACTCAATCGAGCATATGGATCGTGCTCCACCGAGCGTTGATGAATGCCGCAGATACGTTGACTTCGTCTGGTACTTCCTGAAGAGCACTGATTCACTTCTTACTATGAAACTGGATGACGTGATCTTCTGGTGCGACTCAGAGAACCGGTCCCTGAGGTTCTGCCCCGAGTTCGATGGGTCGTGGAATATTAAAGTTTCGGGGGAGGTTCTAGTGGCTGACATCCTGGAGTGTTGGCAACCTGGAGCGCTCGAACTCGTCGAACTCGACGAATCGTGCGAACGCCCGGACTACATTCGGGCAAGAATCTATGGCAGGTGGCAGCCCTCCCCGGATCAACTCAGCTCTTTCGCAAGAAAGTACTTTGATTTATCGGGCTACTGGGAGGACCATGCATGACTTCGCTACTGAGCTTGACCATACTTGGATCGCTTTGTGGGCCCTCGACATTTTCCCGCGAAGTGCAGAGCTGGATAAAGTTGCCTAACATTGCATTCAAGGGGACACGCCTTGGCGAGGCATTTTTAGGTTCACGGGTTTCATCAGCGCAGGGGTGTTGTTCCGGCCGCATCGTTGGCGTGCCCCTTAATTCAGCGTTAGGCGCCTTCTATCACTACGCTATGCACACTAGGGCACAAAACGATGCAACTTGTCACCCCGCTCCTTGAGGAGCAATGGATCGTTGATGGACAAACTCATTCAGTCCGACCTAGCGAGGACGATGCTCTTTACATTCGACCATTGCTAAACAGCACTGGAGTGGTACCGGCTGGAATTCGCGTGATCCACTCTTTGGTGCTTGACAACAATGTGCTCTCCGATCTGGTTGAGAATAGACGGCCAAGCAACAACAAGTTCCTGATTGATCTTCTTCGTGCCAAACCGGTAGAACTAAATCCAGTCTTCGCGATGATTGAACAGAGACAGAAGTACGCCGGTGCAACAGCGGTACTCCATGCGTACAGCGAATATCTTGAAGAGAACTTCGGTTGGTCGGCTGCAAAAGTTGGTGCTGCGGCGTTCGATTCAGCGCTGGCCTCGGCAAAGGAACAACTCATTTCAAACATCGATTTGCTATCCGGCTATCTCGGTGCAATGATATTCCTGTATCACCAAGACGTTCCCGCTTCACAAAAGCTTGAATGGCTGTCCGGCATGATCCAGAGTTCGGATATACCGTACCTTCAACTACAGTTCTATTTCGCAGCGTTGCTCTTCCTAACCAGAGAACGCCCGGACCTTTTTCGGGCAGGCGATCTGGAGAAGGTCCGCGATGAAATGAAACTTGAAGCTTCGTTCGAGAAACAGAAGAAGAAGGTACTGAACTTGTCGAATGACTTAGCTTTGCCCGCAGTTTCGATCTTCCCGACGGCGACGCCCAATCAACTCGTGTGGCCGTACGTTGCAACGCGGGACAAGCTTGTTCAACTGTTTCTGTCCGAGGTGTCGTGCGGATTGATCGAGAAGTTGCCAGATGGCCGAGCCAACGGCTCATGGGCGCTGAAATCGACTGGGGTAGTCAGCACTCATCTCGGTCCTACTATCGAACAGCATTTACCGCGAAGACTTGAACGTACTTCTCCGCAGCAGCGTTTGGTTCGAAAGAGTCGACTTCAGGCGTTTTCTGACCAATATATCCAGAAGTGTGTAGAGATGCGGCTGCGACACAATGCCGCCGATTCCAATGTCGGCGCCTAACCCTGCGTTCGAGGCGACCTGCGCGAAAAGCCGCGCAGGCGCCTCAACTCCACGTTGGGCGTCAAAAATCTAGGATTACGTACATGAGAGATCGACAATATCTATTCTCCGACGCTAACTGGCACGATGTAGAGAGAAACCAGCTTCAAGAGATGCGCAAGGCCGTTGAGGCTATGGACGGAAACCGCTTACTCAATACATCAGTGGACGATCTCACCAGCCACTTTGAACAAAAGTTTCAAATTGAGATTCCGACACTTCTTACCGATGAAATCATCGTTGACCAACGCGAAACGAAGATTGACATCAGTCAAGATCAAAACCGCATGATCCGTGACCGCAGCAAACCTGTCCACATCACAGGAACCGAAATAGAGGTGGAGATACCGTTCACGGGCGAAGCTGAGGCATTCAAGATTCAACCGACAGCGTACACAATGAGTCCCCCTCGTGCTGAGGTAGGGGGAAATGTACTTGCCTTACGGATTGTCGGAACCAACCTCAACGCCGACGGAGTACGTTCGGAAATTGATCGTACCGTCAATGAAATCCAGAATCACCTCTCCACGCTTCGCGGGAATGTGGCAGGGCTAAAGACCCAGCTACAAAATCAGGTCCGATCGACCATCGAATCGCGCCGCCAAAAGTTGCTCGCTGATCGCAACCTTGTTGGCGGCCTCGGGTTCAAGATGAAGGAACGTCCGGGGACACAACAAACGTTTGCCGCCCCTGAAGTACGGAAGAAAATTGCTCCCACGCTACCAGCGGCCAGTTCAGCGCCATACAAACCCGAACCAACTCTTTCAAATGCAGACTATGAGCACATCCTTGGAGTGCTCCAAAACATGGTTGAAGTCATGGAGCGGAGCCCTTCGGCATTCGTCACTATGGACGAAGAGTCAATCCGATCGCATTTCTTGGTTCAACTGAACGGACACTACGAAGGTCAGGCAACGGGCGAGACGTTCAACTACCAGGGAAAGACGGATATTCTTGTCCGATCTGAAGGTAAAAACATCTTTATCGCCGAGTGCAAATTCTGGTCGGGGCCGAAGATGCTCACCGACACTATCGACCAACTCCTCGGCTACACATCGTGGAGAGACACAAAGGTCGCCGTGGTTGTCTTTAACAGGAACAAAGATTTTTCGCGCGTGTTGGCGGCCATTCCCGAGACGGCGAAGAATCACGCCAATTTCAAGCGCGAGTTAGCTGGCTCGACTGAGACAGTCTTTCGTTATTGTTTCGCCCACAAGGACGACAAGAATCGAGAGTTGTTCTTGGCGATCCTTGCTTTTGACGTACCGCAGGCTGCGGCGCATTGACGTCCAACACGTCATTCAAGAGGGACACGCCTTGGCGAGGCATTTTCAAGTGATGGGTTTCATCAGCGCAGGGGCGTTGTTCTGGCATCCTCGTTGGCGTGCCCCTTAATTCTTACGTTGGACAATGCGAAAGACTGCGGTTCAAAGCAACTTTCGAGGGCGATAACGTATGAAAGCAATTGTGTATGAAAAATATGGGCCACCCGATGTTCTTCAGGTGAAGGAGGTCGATACGCCTGTCCCCAAGGACAATGAAGTCCTGATAAAAATTCGTGCGACAACGGTGACATCCGGGGACTGGAGGGTGCGAAGTCTCAATCTGCCTTCCGGCTTCGGACTCATTGCGCCTTTGATTTTTGGAATTTCAAAACCCAGGCAGCCGATTCTAGGAACCGAGCTCGCCGGTGAAATTGAGTCGGTCGGCAAACAGGTCAGCAAATTCAAAGTCGGCGACCCGGTCTTTGCATTTAGCGATTTCAGCATGGGTTGTCATGCGGAGTACAAATGCATGCCGGAAGACGGAGCAGTGGCATTAAAACCGCACAACCTGACCTACGATGAAGCCGCCGCACTTTCCTTTGGTGGCACCACGGCGTTGAGTTTCTTTAAGAGGGCAAAACTTCAGCGCGGGGAACGGGTGCTTATCAATGGCGCTTCCGGCGCGGTAGGCACCGCGGCGGTGCAGCTTGCCAGGCACTTCGGAGCAGAGGTGACCGGGGTGTGCAGCACCGCGAACTTGGAACTGGTGAAATCTCTGGGCGCGACGCGGGTCATCGACTACACCAAAGAGGGCTTCACGTGCAATGGCGAAACCTATGATGTCATTGTCGATACCGCCGGCACGGCCCCGTTCTCCCGCAGCAAGGATTCGTTAAAGAAGGGCTGACGCCTGCTTCTGGTTTTAGCAGGGCTGCCAGCAATGCTTCGGGCTCCATGGGTGTCGATGGCGAGCAGTAAGAAAATCATCGCTGGACCGGCAACCGGGCACGCCAAGGATTTGCGTTTCCTTGCGAAGCTGGCGGAGGCGGGAGAATACAAACCCGTCATCGATCGGCGCTATCCGTTCGAGCAGATCGCCGAAGCTCACCGCTACGTCGACACCGGGCGCAAGAAGGGAAATGTCGTCATAACTCTGGAGCATGAGGATTGAACCTAGGGGCACCGATCACTATGCGACCCTCTGAGAGTGCATTGTCCAACAACGCGTTCGAGAGGGACGCGCCAAAAGCGGCGCGCCCCTCAACTTTACGTTAGGCAATCTGAAAAGCGTGTTCGTTTTTCGGTGTGTGGGTAAGTTCCGGAAAGCTGGCTCAAGAATGCCCGAGAAGTATTTACTTCGTTGCCCACTGAGTTTCGTCCTCTCTCCGGTTATGGGTTACGGCCAGAGGGCAATCTCAGCGGTTGCGGACAGTCTTCACTCCGTCCTATGATGTGCCAGTGCCGGATAACTTTTTAGCTTCTATGCTTTAGCACGTTTCTTGTGCGGGTGGCATCAAGCGCAAGGCAAAAGAACGGTGCTCTTCGCATCACGCACCCATTCCATTGCGGGCCAAGGAGTGCGGGCAGCGGCGCGGTGGTTGCGGGCAGATTTTACGCTGTAGCCCTTTCCGTTTGCGCCACGCCATGCGGCGCGACGCAAGCCGGGGTGGGTCACATTGGCCTGTTAATGTTGCGTTCAAGGGTTTTGGTGTGTGGGCGCGTCTTGTGCAGCGCCTTCCCAGGCCTAACACGTCATTCAAGGGGACACGCCTTGGCGAGGCATTTTTTAGTCATGGGTTTCATCAGCGCAGGGGCGTTGTTCCGGCCTCCTCGTTGGCGTGCCCCTTAATTCGGCGTTAGGCGTCTCCAACATGTCTCTCTCTGATCTCCACAATCCAAAAGCGGCAGCGGAAATGATCGATCGCTTCCGCAAGCGATTCAGCTCGAAGGTCTGCATGGCACCACACGCAGATCACGAAGGGTCAATCATCTCCGCTCATACCCTTTCTGTGGAAGCGATGCTTCGAAAAATTGCCGTAGATTCGCACGTATATTCCGCAGGGCAGGCCAAGCGCATTGCGCGAGACACGTTTCCTATCGAGATACAGAGGCGTGGTCTGCGCGACGTGTCAGTATTCAACGGATTCTGCCAAAAGCATGATCGTGAGCTATTCGCATGCCTCGAAACGGAACCGTTTCGATTTGGTCGGCAACAGATCTTCATGCTCGCGTACCGAGGTGCGGCGCGCGAGTGCTATCTGAAGCGGAAGCAGTACGAGACCCTTCCATCGCCGGACGACTATGCAGACATTCACGGAATTGAAGAGAAGCTCAGGCTCAGCGAAGCAGCACTTATATTTCAAGCAGCATCGCTTCGCGGAGCCGAAGAGGCGGAAGGGCTGAAGGCATCACTTGATAGCCACCTAATGAACCAGGCATGGGGACGGTTAATTACCCGTGCAATACTCTTTCCAAAGTCGCCGTCAGTGCTGGCAACCGCAGCATTCCAACCCTTCTTTGACATGAACGGTGTTCAGTTGCAAGATTTCGAAGATCTTGAAGCCGAAATGAGCCAGATCTGCATGTCTGTTATCCCGGTTGAAACTGGCGCTGCTGCGGTCTTCTCGTGGTTGGATTCAGCCAATTCCGCTCCCTCACGCTTCTTTGACTCCGTTGCTGCAGGCTCCAATCTCACTTCTGCAGTCCTTCATGCTGTGCTCGACAATACTGAGAACTTCGCGCTGAATCCGACGTGGTATGAAGGCCTTCCCGAGGATAAGAAGCGGTACATTTTTTCACGCATGATGCTCTTTGAGCAGAGCGTTTCTTACTCTGATAGGAAAAGGCCAGATGAAACTGCGCCAGTTTTGGACGAATGGGGTCACGGCGTTATCGCCTCATTCTGAGACGCCTAACACGTCATTCAAGGGGACACGCCTTGGCGAGGCATTTTTAGGTCACGGGTTTCATCAGCGCAGGGGCGTTGTTCCGGCCTCATCGTTGGCGTGCCCCTTAATTCTTACGTTAGGCAATCTGAAAAGAGCAGTTACTTTTCAGTGCAGGAGTAACACGTCGCATCACACGTTCAGCCTATTTCTGGCCAAGGAGTGCGGCTTGCTGGAAAGTGCAGCGGTCGCGGACAAGCTTCACTCCTCTCCGTGGTGAGTCGTTTCTTGGCAAGCATTGGGTAACTTTTTTGGCTTTCTCGACTTGGCTAGTTTTTGTGCGGGTGGCATCAAGCGCAAGGAAATAAAACGGGCTTTTTTCTTGAGCGCGTTGGTCTAACATAGCTCTCAGAGCGCGTCGGGCCTAACACGTCATTCAAGGGGACACGCCTTGGCGAGGCATTTTTAGGTTCGTGGGTTTCATCAGCGTTGGGGCGTTGTTCTGGCCTCGTCGTTGGCGCGCCCCTTAATTCTCACGTTATACCTGTGTCACACCGAGGAGATGACAATGACCACAACTGCGTCAGTATCGCTACTAATCGACAAGGACGCGTCAGAGGAGCAGTTCACCGCGTTTCTGGGTGACCTATCGAGAGATCACATTGATACCACCGTTGTGCGCCGCCCACCCGAAGGCCCGTTTGCCGCACTCGACTGGCTAATCCCCACAGGAATAATCCTGTTCATCGCAAAGCCGTACTTTGAAACCATCCTTAAGAAAATGGCGGAGGATCACTATGCGATTTTGAAATCCGCAACCGGAAAGCTTTGGAAGAAGTTCTTTGGCCCGAAGCCCGAGATCGAGAGGGCCGTCCACGGACGCGGAGGGGTTGTAAAGGAATCACCCTTCTCAAGGTCATTCTCGATCACAGCACAGAGTGTGCACGGGACCAAAATCACTCTCCTCTTTCCGCGGGACGTGACATCTGAAGACTTTGTGTTGGCGATCGAGAAATTCGAATTATTAATGCTCCAACATCATGCTAGTGGTGGCGCTGATCCGCTTTCGAGTTTACTGGAATCTCGCGAGCTGCCCCCGATGGATTGGCAACAGCTGATCTATCTCAATCCCAAGTCAAAGCGGCTCGAGCTCATCGACTATGTTCAAAGCTCAAGACTCAGCGAGCTTATCAGCGATGAGATCACACACAAGCAGGCATAACCCGGCGCTCAAGCGGACGGCTGCGCCGCCGCTTAGCTTTGCGTTAGGCGGTCATCAGACTTTGGTTCGGCCAAGTGTGTTGGCAAGATTCCGGCGGCATCGTCCTGCCCAGCGTTATCTGTGCGAGGGTCGCTTCGGGTACAGGGTTCTTCCCAGCCTTTTATCCGTTTGCGACACGCTAAGGTTGCGAGTAATGATGGGGGTTCTCCGATCTGTGGTGTTACCCCTCAGTTATCGTCGTCTCCACCGCGTGACGCAAGCCGGGGTCACGCGCAAAGGGTTCGCACTGGCGCGAGTAACATCAGCCTGTTAATGTTGTTCAAAGTTTTGGCGGGTGGGTACGTCTTGTGCAGTGTCTTCCCAGGCCTCTTAAGAAACACCTACCAAGTGATTGATTTAGCATGAGTGTTTTAGGCAGGCTGCTCAGTGGCGACGAGTTTCATACCGAGCTTTTCGGCGCGCTTGTTCAACTGATGTAGCACGCGTTCGCGGTACCGCTCCTCGTAGTAGTGCTGCCCCTGGTCGGTGTACTCCTCGCCCTTGGTCAGCATTGCGTAGATCAACCGAGCCAGCTTGTGAGCGGTGGCTGTCACTGCTTTGGGTTTGTCCATGCGTGAGCACATCCGACGGAAGTATGCGCCCAGCGCCGATTGGCTGCTGCGTAACGCGGCAGCAGCCAATCGCAGAGCCTGGGCGGCGCGATTGGCGCAGCGCTTGGTCTTGCCGGAGAGCACCTTGCCGCCAGTAATCCTGGTGCCCGGGCACAACCCCATCCACGAGGCGAAGTGCTTGTCCGTGGGGAACCGTGACATATCGGTGCCCACCTCTGAGGCCACCACCAGCGCTGTGGTGACGTCGATACCGTCGATGCGCGTGAGGTCTACGCCGCACATCTTGAACAGCTGCGTGCGCAGATCAAACTTCGGGGCATTGCGCGCGCGGCCTCTCTTCTTGCCCTTGGCGGGCTCGCCGTCGTGAACTTGCAGGCTTTGCAGTTGCTGCTCAATCTCCCGGTCGCGCTCGGTCAGTTGCGCGCCATAGAAGTCGAACAAGGCCAGCGCCTGCTTGAGTGCAAACAGATGCTCAGCTCGCCAGTTGCCCTGCAGGCTCTTGGCGATGTCCTCGGCACTGGCATGGATGCGCACATTCTTCATCGCGGCCAGCACCCGCCCGTCACGTTCTCCAGCCACGATGGCGCGCAGAATTTTCTGCCCCGTCTCGCCAACCACGTCGGAGATGACATTGGCCAGTTGGATGTTCATCTGCGTGAGCGCCTTTTGCATGTGCTGCACATGCCGTGCCTGGCTGCGTAGCAGCATCGCCCGCTGGCGCGACAGCGAGCGCAGCGCGCATACGTTGTCGGCCGGACGAAACGCGCCGTGCAACAGGCCGTAGCTCATGAGCTGTTGCAGCCATTGGCAGTCCAGCACGTCGGACTTGCGGCCCGAGACATTCTTGACATGCCGTGCGTTGACCAGCAGCACGGTGAAGCCACGCGCCTCCAGCAGTTCATACAAGGGGATCCAATACACACCCGTGGACTCCATCGCCACGGTGTCCACGCCGCACGCGGCCAGCCAGTCGGCCAGACGATTGAGATCGGCGGTGAAACTCGGGAACTCGCGCACCGGCTCGTCGTCTCGATCAGGCGGTACAGCCACAAAATGCGCGGCGCTGCCTATGTCGATACCGGCAGCGTTGGGGTGGGTCAGGCACAAGGCCTGTCGGGACGTCGGGGACTTCAAACTCAGCGATCGATTGCGTTGCGCCATGACTTGCTCCATTATTCGTTGTGGAATGTGGCGCCGGATCGGGTACGTCGTCTTGCTCACTCTCTTAAACGGGATATCGAACCGTCGGCCAATGGCCTGCGAATCGATTCACCAATGTCGATGACGTCACCCATGACCACGCTAACATGCGGGCAATGTGCACCATTGCTATTCCGGTCTTCCCCAGCGCCGCATTCCAGTTTGCCACAACGTGGCCACCACGTGTTTCTTCGGCGCGATTTGCGGCAACGGGCCGATTACTACGCTAACATTGCATTCAAGAGGGACACGCCTTGGCGAGGCATTTTTGGGTGCCGGGTATCATCAACGCAGAGGCGTTGTTCCGGCTTCATCGTTGGCGTGCCCCTTAATTTAACGTTGGGCGTCAATACCAAGGAGACGCATCACATGCAATCAATCATCGCCATCATCGTCGCCGTTTGGTTCTTTCGCTCAGCTCGTGCTGTTGGCAAGAACGGCATCTCGTGGGCAATCGCCGGTGTCCTTGCCTTCCTAGCGCCTAGCCTACCGTGGCTTCTGTTTATCAGAAGCATCATCCCGCGCCTAGCTGAATCCGATCTTGGGGATACCCCTGATTGGCTCGTTGGGTTTGCGCTTGGGCTTGTTGGCATCGGTCTTGGCCTCCTGGCAGCGTTCTGGCTATACAAGGCAAAGTTGCGACCAGTCGCTCAGAAGAAAACAGATTCCCATTACGTCAATGACAAGCTGTCAAAGTAATAGGCCCAACATGACGTTCGAGAGGGGCGCGCCCCTTAGCTTTACGTTGGGCGCTAAACGTAGGGAGCTGAAACTTTCAACCAAAGCACAAGGAGAGAGAAATGAATCGGGTAAAAAGCACAAAGAGACTGCTGTTCCTTTTGGCACTTCTGTTCGGGGCGCTGTCACGGTCGATCGCGGCTGAACCAGCCGTACCAGCATCGTTCGTCGCAGATGCGACCACGGGAATCAGTAGAGCTGCGTTTGACACCATTAAACGCTACTACAAACGTGGCTTCCCGCCTGGCGAACTGACACCGTCGAAGGAATACCCTGTTCGCATTGCATTCTCGGAGTCAGATGCTAAGGACGTGACGCTGGAACATACGTACAAGTCGGCTACTGTGTCTGGCACGGCATCAATTACCGCCAAGAAAATCGAGCTGGCCGTCGATGACACAGACCCCGCTGCAAACAAGGAACGCGCAAAGGATCCGAATGTGTGGGTGGAGATTGTCGCAGGAAGACTGCGGGTGAAGTCTGGAAAGTATGAATGTGCTGGCACATTCTTGGCCAATGGCAAGAAGATCGTCATAATCAGCGGTGACGCCGAGATCACGGGTTTGGATGGCCTAGTAACGTTTTCGACTGGTGCCCAAGTGGTGGTTGACGGCCAGAACTTCTCCTACTTACAGGGCAAATGGGTAGCGTCCGCTGCTGCTTCATCCGACACCAAGAGGTGACCTCGTGCATGACGCCCAACCACGCATTCGAGAGGGACGCCGCAAAAGCGCGGCGCCCCTCAATTTGAACGTTAGGCGCCTCAGGGCAGCGTACATGGCATTGACAATTTGTATCCTATGGGATACAGTTGCTCCATGATTGAAATTCGCAAAACAGACCTCTTCGCGCAATGGCTGGATGCCTTGCGCGACATTCAGGCGAGAGCGCGCGTCCAAGTAAGAATCGAACGGCTCGCCGCTGGAAACCCCGGAGACGTCGAGCCGGTTGGCGAAGGTGTCTCGGAGTTGCGAATCAACTATGGCCCCGGTTACCGGGTGTATTTCAAGAAGCGAGGTCAAGGTCTGATCATTCTGCTGGTCGGTGGTGACAAAACCACCCAGGCCAAGGACATCAAGGTCGCCTTGCGCCTCGCACGTAATCTTTCGGAGTAACCAGCATGGCCAAGATTGTTACCACTCGCTATGACGTCACTGAACACCTAAGAACCCCTGAAGAAATGGCCGCTTATCTTGAAGCCTGCCTTGAGGAAGCCGACGGAGATGCCGCATTCATTGCCAAAGCGCTCGGCGATATTGCTCGCGCCAAGGGCATGACACAGGTCGCACGAGATGCCGGGCTATCCCGTGAAAGTCTTTACAAGGCGCTTTCTGGCGACCGTAGCCCTGGCTTTGACACCATCCTCAAAGTCATCGGGGCACTTGGACTGAAGTTGCATGCCGAAGCCAGTCACGGCTAAGTGAGCCTAACACGTCATTCAAGGGGACACGCCTTGGCGAGGCATTTTTAGGTTCACGGGTGTCATCAGCGCAGGTGCGTTGTTCTGGCCTCATCGTTGGCGTGCCCCTTAATTCTTACGTTAGCCCTTTGAGAAGGCTTGACAATAATACGTCAATGACGTATATTATCTGAATGTTTACGATTGTAGAAACCCCAACCTTTGCGGCAGATGCCAAAGACCTCTGGACAGAGGAAGAACGAGGTGCCTTCTGTGCCTGGTTGTCCGCCCATCCAGAAGTAGGGGATGTCATTCCAGGCAGTGGCGGTTGCCGTAAAGTGCGCTGGAGCAGGCCGGGAAAAGGCAAGAGTGGTGGTGTCCGTGTTATTTACTTCACTCGACTTACCAATGGTGAATTATGGCTATTGGTCATATATGCAAAGAGTGTTCGCGGAAACATCCCGCCTCACATACTGAAATCTATTCGGGAAGCCATTGAAAATGAATAAGCGCAAAGTAATGACAGGAGAAGAGCTTGGTGAAAAGCTTCTGCGGTCGGTTCGTGAAATGAAGGCTGGCAAAGCTGCTCGCGCCACCCAGGTCGCCCCTAATGAGGTAGCTGCTGCTCGCCTCAAAACTGGCCTCTCTCAGTCACAGTTTGCTCAAGCTCTGCATATTTCTGCACGCACATTGCAAGAGTGGGAGCAAGGACGTCGTCAACCCTCTGGCGCAGCCCAAGCACTTATACAAATTGCCTTCAAACACCCAGAAGTTATTGCAGAGTCATTAAGGCAAGCTGGCTAACACGTCATTCAAGGGGACACGCCTTGGCGAGGCATTTTTGGGTGTCGGGTATTGTCAGTGTTGGAGCGTTGTTCTGGCCTCATCGTTGGCGTGCCCCTTAATTCTCACGTTAGAGCGCTCATCAGGCTGTAGTTCTGTCGAGCGTGTTGGCGAGAGTCTGGCATCAGCCACACGGGTGGCTTTTGGTTTTAGGTTCTTGCCAATGGTGTTATTTCTTTCCAGTGCATTTGAGCTTTGCCAGAGCAAGCACCCCTTCCAGCAGCGTCATTTCTTTTTGGGCGGTGCTGCGTGTAGCAGAGTCTTTTTTGGCCGCGTCAGATAAAGCCCGTTCATGGGTTCTGTTCAACGGTAAACGGTGCAGGTGCAGTAATCCTAATTTAGGGTTTTAAAAACAGTGGCGGCGCCAGGAGCAGCGTTTTTGCCAGGGGTGTTATTTCTTTCCGGTGCCTGTGAGCTTTGCAGCCAAAAAGTTCTATCCATCAGCGTCATTTCTTTTCGGGCGGCGCCGCCGGTAGCAAGGCCTTTTTTAGCCGCGTCAGATAAAGCCCGTTCACGGGCGCTGTTCAACGGTAAACGGTTCGAGTACAGTAATCCTATCGAAGGTTTGAAAAACAGTGGCGGTGCCAGGTGCAGAGTTCTTTTCATGTTTATCGTTCGCTGCACCGCCGCGTTCTAACATTGCATTCAAGGGGACACGCCTTGGCGAGGCATTTTTATGTCATGGGTTGCATCAACGCAGGGGCGTTGTTCCGACTTCATCGTTGGCGTGCCCCTTAATTTAACGTTAGCCATCATGACATTCGACTTTGCTAAGCTGTTGGAGAAACATCCGGTCGGCGACCTACTTTATCGTCTGGTGCTTTGGGCTGGAATTGCTTTTCTATTTTACTATTTGGCATCTCTCGCAAATGAAAACGGTGGGCAATACGTTTCCGATGCGGTGCGTGGAGGTAACAAAGGCGAATATTGGAATGTCCTCGGTTCCTTTGGCCTGATTTTCTGGATCGTTGGTTGCTTCTCGAAAAATATCTCGCTGAAACTTCCTGAAAACCGAAATTTGTCTTCCGCTGGTTTTGCCGTAACGTCCGTTCTCACTAAGCTTGCTACCGACATCCTTCTCGCCGCGTTTGGGCTTGGTGCAAGCTTTCTTGGTTATCTGGGTTACTACATCCAGTTTGAACATCCGGCGTCTGCTCCAATCAGGATCAACTTGTTTATTGGTTTCGGCTTTACTGCCATGCTGGTGTTGATTGCCTTGCTTGGGTTCCGTGTAATCGTTTTGAAGGCAAAGCCAGATTCGGCAATGAGCCGCCTTGCCATTTCAAGTCGAAAAGTAACTACTCACCCCCGATTATGTTGACCTCACCCGCGAGAGCCATTTGAATCGCAATAAGAGGATTATGTCCCTTGTTGGCCATAGTTTGCAGATAGCTTGATATTCGGCAATAAGCCTGAGCATAAATCTCTGAGCGGAAACAGCCAGAGACCTTTTGCTTCACCTTGGACATTCTCAAATCACGCTCGGCCCGGTTATTGGTGAAGGCGACATGAGGGTTTTTGGCGAACAGCAGGACGGATGCCTCATGTTTTTGCAATCGGTCCAGCAGATTGTGTGCATCTGACTTGGCGAGTTTGCCGCGTTTCCCGCTGGGCTTTTGGGGAATAGGTGGAAGCTCTTTTTCGCCACGGGTGAGAATCGTGCGGTAGCGCTTTTGCAACCGCGCCAGCGCTTCATCGGTCAATCTCTTTTCCGTGCTTCTGGAGACGGTGGCGCAGCTCTCCTGTAAAAGGCGTTTCATGTGGCGCGCCCAGGCATAGTCATTGGCGTCAACAATGAACGTCAATTCGCGCAGCAGATGCGAGCCGCACAGGCCGTGAGAGCAGTGATCATAGGACAAGTAGGATGACCAGCAGTCATGAATGATGACGCCATCGTAGCGCGGAATAATATCGATCGACGTGATCGCTGCCGTGCCCCGTTTTCGATGTAAAAACTTGAGGGTGATCTCCCCTGCGGAGTACACGTGTATCCAGTGGTTTTGCTTATCCACCCGCAAGGAGGTCTCATCCACATGCATAGAGGGTGCTTTCAGCAGCTGTGCGGTGGCGTGCTGCTCCCACCGCTCCAAGGCACGATGAAGCCGCAGCACAAAAGCCAGAAGAGTGGCTTCAGAGATCACAACACCGATCATGGAGGTCAGCAGCGTTTGCGCGCGATTGATCGCGACCATCTGAGACACCAGTAAATTGATGACAAAGGCCTTTAAGCCATCGCCGTATTGCAACGGGCCGTGCATATCCGCCGGGAACTTCCCTTTGACCGTCGCATCGCAGACCGGGCACTGCTTGACCTCGGCATCCACATGCTCAACGACTTTCTCAAAAACAATATCGATCTTCGTCCGTCTTTCATGGTGACTACAGGGCGTATTATCCAGATCTTCGCCACATACATCGCAGAGGCGGACTCTAGAAAGAGTCACACTCTCTTTGACGCGCGTGTTTTTCAGCAGGGCGCCGTTTTCGTTTTTCCCCTTACCCTGGCTCCCCGGATGACTCAACGAGGAGTCGTCCTTTTCCGTTTGGGAGGAGGGCTTGCTGGAGTTGCGGCTGTCTTTCTTGGTTATTCTTTCCAGAAAAATGGAGAGCATCAGCTCCATCATCATGAACATGCTATTCATAAGCACCTGAGTTTCGCGAGGCACTTTACCGTCGCAACTGAGCTGCTCAAAATCCGCTTTCAACCGGCTGACTTCGTTTCTGACCGAGGTTTTGTCTAGGCTTGCCATTAATAATGGGGGGCTATACGTTTGGAATAGCCAAAGGATAACATGGCATTTTTCGACCCCCTGATAACGGTCAGATCAGGCTGAAATGGTTTTTTCGACTTGAAATGGCAAGGCGGCTCATTGAAGAGATCAAAGCCCCTGCCAGCGGCAATAGAGAATAGATTTTACACCGAGATAAGGAAGTGGTTTTTTCGATAGAAAAAACCTGTCAAGAGATTTTTAAGTTATTTTTCGTGTGAAGGGAGTGAGTAGTTACGATGCACCTACTAATTATGGAGAAACACCGCTGCATTGGGCGGCAAGTGGTGTAAATGGATTTGGCAAACAAGTTGACTTAGTGGAATTTGCAGATGTCTTGATCTCGCATGGAGCCGACGTAAACAAAAAAACAGGTGAAGGCAGGTCGTACAAGACGCCTCTGAATTATGCCGCCGAGTCGAACAACCTCCCTGTCGCTAAACTGCTAATAGCTCGTGGCGCAGATGTTGAAGGGGGAAGCTCTTCGCCCTTAAGTTCTGCCGGCGTGAATGGTGATTTCGTAGAGATAGCACAACTTTTGGTGGAAAATGGAGCGAAGGTAAACGCACCATCGCCAACGGGATGGTATCCGCCAATGACGGCTGCGGGGCGAGGCAATATCAAAGTGATGAATTATTTTCTTGCGCGAGGAGCTGACCCAAATGCTGCTGATCGTGCAGGATTCACAGCGCTCTATTCGGCGGCAGGAAGCGATTACGGCCTCTCCACTGCGGCAGCCCTATTGAGTCATGGCGCCAAGCCCAACGCCAAAAATATGCACGGAGGTACAGCCCTCCATCAAGCCGCTTCTCAAGGTGCAATAAAAATTATCGAGCTATTACTTGCTAATAAGGCAGATGTAAATGCTGGCAATAACGAAGGTTATACTCCGCTACATGGTGCCGTATCATACGGAAAAAATGACACAAGAAAAACAGTAGTTGAAATTCTTATAAAGGGTGGAGCGAACGTCAACGCGAAAACTACTCGTGATGGAGAAACCCCTTTTCACAAGGCAATAGCACGGGGCGATGTTGAAATTGTAAAATTACTTCTCAATTACGGGGCTGACGTAAATGCCGTTAGCAAGTACGGCGTCTCAACCCTTTATTGGCTCTTCGCGTGATCGTGTGGGTAAATTTCATGTTTTTTAGAGCCTCGGGAGCATAGACGTGAGTATTTTTAGTCGCAGATATTCTTCATCGCGCAGACCATATGCACGGCGTTGGATGACGCATATCTTATTGTTGAGCCCCTCAACAAAGCCGAGTGAAACTTTATTCTCTGGCTTGCAATAGGCTGCGATCCCATCCCAATGGCGCTCAACCATCTCGGCAAATTTCTCGTAAGGTTTCAGGCGCTGCCACTTCAGGCTGGTTTTCCAATTCTCGAAGAAACACCGCGCCCATGCTTCGCTCCTGTAATCCCACAACTGGCCAAACGACTCTTTCAGCAGGTACGCCGTGTTCAGCCGTTTGTTCGCTGCCAGCAAAGCCTTCAAAGAACGTCTGCCGTCCAGTGTCAGATTTTCGTGATTGGAAAGCAGTACGTATTTCTGCCCCTTAATGTAGCGCCTATCCTTGCCCTGAAGACGTGCATATTCCATCTTTCTGACTTTATCCAGAGCATCGCCGAGATGGCTCATGATGTGGAATTTGTCGAACAGGATGGCCGCCTGCGGGGCGCGTTCGTTGGTTACGTTACGAAAGGGCTTCCACATATCCATCACTGCAAGACAAATGCCTTTGGATTTCTTCTCTCCCTAGCCAGTCATAGAACTGTCGCATGCTGTCCTCCGAACGGTCGGCACCGCCAAACCAGATGGGACGACCACGGATCAAGTCGCTGACTACAATGCGATAGGTATGTCCTTTGCGAATCGATATTTCGTCGATGCCAATGGCCTTGGGTGCTGGCGTTCCGGCGCGTTCCAGTTGCGCGGTCATGTATTGCTTGTCCAGTTCCTTGACGGTGTGCCAGTCCAGAAGCAATTCGCGGGCAATGTCCGACACCGTGCTGGCGCGACACCGTCTGCCT
Organism: Gammaproteobacteria bacterium; assembly: GCA_040183005.1. NCBI lineage: Bacteria > Pseudomonadati > Pseudomonadota > Gammaproteobacteria > Gammaproteobacteria bacterium. The sequence goes on along the minus strand of JAMPIW010000009.1, from coordinate 3,724 downwards.
ACATACCAAGAAAATCGCTTTGTATAGAGTGGGTTGTCGGCGAGAAAGTCGAGTCGTTCGCGTTTCACTTTCCCGCAGTGCCGACAAAGCACCCGTCGAATTTCGATTTCCAGATAGATACGTGTGTCGCCACAGGAGAGGTCGCGAACTCGTCGAAGCCTCTTGTCGTACCAACCAGAGCGCGTTCTGCCGCAACTGTTGCAGGCCGTTTTTTTGAGCGCCGAACGAGCGTGATGATCCGTGCTTTGGAGTCGCCAAAGATGCCGCGTATCTTTTCCAGCGGGCGAAAACAGGGGAATCGATATGCGTCGAGAATGCGTTTGGGTTTGCGTGAAATAGCCATTGAAAAAACCTCCCATTTTCTGCAACAGGTGCAGGATGCATTTTGCCTGATGCCACAAGGCTTGCGGAGGTTTTCATGTTAAATTTCACCCACTCGATTTCACGAAGACCCAAATTTCGCAGCCTTCAGCCTGGGTTGGCAATGAGCGAAATACTGAAATCACTCAAGCTTCGCGTTTACTATTCATCAGAAGGCGATAAAACGCATGCCATTAAACTTTCCGGGAGTTGGGTGAAAGTTGAATGTCAATTTCAAGGGCCAAGTGAACCCTACGCCCTTCTTGCGGATTTGAATTTTGATGGAAAGTAAGCGTCCAGCCTATAGTGGACCCCAGTTTTCGGACAGTAAATTAAGATGGTAGCCTGCTGTAAAAAGGAGCAGGTCATGAGTGAAACGAAGCGGAAGAATTTTAGTGGTGAGTTGAAGGCCAAGGTTGCACTTGAAGCGATCCGAGGGGTCAAGACAGCGAACGAAATTGGTCAGGAGTTTGGGGTTCATCCGACCCAGGTTGGGGTATGGAAGAAAGATCTCCTGGAGCAGGCATCCAGCCTGTTTGATGCCAAGCGCGGCCCGAAGCCTGCCGACCCCTCGGCGAGTCCTGAGCGACTCTACTCTGAGATCGGGCGGTTGAAGATGGAGCTGGACTGGCTCAAAAAAAGTCCGGGATCAGCCAGTAGCGGCGCGTAAGCAATGGATCAGCGCCATCGAGCCACTGACGTTGACCCGGCAATGTGAACTGGCGGGTATTGCCCGTTCCACCGTCTACGCGCCGCAAATGGCCGCGAAACCGGGCGAACAGGAATTAGCGTTGTTATCGGCGATTGATGCCGAATACACACGGCATCCGTTTTACGGCAGCCGCAAGATGCGGCATTACCTGCGAGGTTTAGGTCACAATATCAATCGCAAGCGGGTGCAACGGTTGATGGGACTATTGGGACTGGCAGGCATGGCGCCGGGGCCGAACACCGGCCGACCGCACCCGCAGCACAAGGTTTATCCGTATCTGCTCAGAGGCGTGGTGGTGACACGACCCAACCAGGTGTGGAGTACTGACATTACGTATATCCGCCTGACGCGGGGGTTTGTGTACTTGGTGGCAGTGATCGACTGGTACTCACGCAAAGTGCTGGCATGGCGATTATCGAACACGCTCGACAGCGTGTTCTGTGTGGATTGTTTGGGGCAGGCGCTACTGGCCTATGGCATCCCCGAGATATTCAACACCGATCAGGGCTGCCAGTTTACCAGTGAAGCTTTTACGGGCGTCCTCAAGGCGCGCGGTATTGCCATCAGCATGGACGGACGTGGGCGGGCACTGGATAACATCTTTGTGGAGCGGCTCTGGCGTAGCGTCAAACACGAAGATGTGTATCTGAAAGGCTACACCACGATGCCTGAATTACTGCTGGGATTGACGGAATATTTTGTGTTTTATAACACAGAAAGAATACACCAATCATTGAACTACATTACGCCTGATGAGGTTTACCGTACAGCGAGCGGAGGCGGTGCAAGCATTGTAGACAAATTCAGTGAGACAGAAAAAACTCACTCAAAAATAGAAGCAATAACGGGGCAGCGCCGTTCTGCTGCATGTGAAAGGTTACCCTCTTAAACTCGATGCATTATTGTCTTGACTGTGGGGTCCACTATAGTGATAGTGGCAGCTCAATATCCATCAATGACCAAGAGTTCAAAACCATCACGATCCAGCTCAAAGCGTATGGGTTGGTGAAGACGGTATATACGCAAACCACAAAGGGTGGAATGGCTTTATTCTGGTCGTTAACACCAAAAGGCGAACAGCTAATGACTGAATCGCGTGTGGTAAGAGACGGCGCCTAACAAGGTGCTCGTTCGGACGCAAATTACGCTGCGCTTCATTTGCGCCGCACAACTTGGTCGTTAGGGTTCTTGACTTACCCGAAATCGTGCATACAATGTATTTATGATAACGTTCGAGTGGGATCAAGCCAAGGCCGCCTCAAACCAGAAGAAGCATGGCGTTTCTTTTGAAGAGGCTCGCTCCGTCTTCTATGATGAGTTCGCGGCGCAGTTCTTCGATGACGAAAGCTCTGGATCTGAAGATCGTTTCCTTATGCTTGGTTTCAGTGACGAGGCTCGCCTTCTAATTGTGTGCCACTGTGAGCGAGAAAACGGAAACGTTATTCGCATCATCTCTGCAAGAAAGGCCACGAAAAAAGAGGGCAAATACTACCCAGGAGCAAAGCTATGAAAACTGAATACGACCTTTCAAAAATGAAATCTCGAAAGAATCCATATGCCACAAAATTAAAAAAGTCCGTAACTATGCGGTTAAGCGAAGATGTCATTGGTTACTTTAAGAAAATGGCTGAAGAAGCTGGGGTTCCCTATCAAAGCCTCATAAATTTATACCTCCGTGACTGTATAGCGCATCACCGGAAAATTGATATTTCTTGGCGCACAACACCCTCTTAAGAAACACCTACCAAGTGATTGATTTAGCATGAGTGTTTTAGGCAGGCTGCTCAGTGGCGACGAGTTTCATACCGAGCTTTTCGGCGCGCTTGTTCAACTGATGTAGCACGCGTTCGCGGTACCGCTCCTCGTAGTAGTGCTGCCCCTGGTCGGTGTACTCCTCGCCCTTGGTCAGCATTGCGTAGATCAACCGAGCCAGCTTGTGAGCGGTGGCTGTCACTGCTTTGGGTTTGTCCATGCGTGAGCACATCCGACGGAAGTATGCGCCCAGCGCCGATTGGCTGCTGCGTAACGCGGCAGCAGCCAATCGCAGAGCCTGGGCGGCGCGATTGGCGCAGCGCTTGGTCTTGCCGGAGAGCACCTTGCCGCCAGTAATCCTGGTGCCCGGGCACAACCCCATCCACGAGGCGAAGTGCTTGTCCGTGGGGAACCGTGACATATCGGTGCCCACCTCTGAGGCCACCACCAGCGCTGTGGTGACGTCGATACCGTCGATGCGCGTGAGGTCTACGCCGCACATCTTGAACAGCTGCGTGCGCAGATCAAACTTCGGGGCATTGCGCGCGCGGCCTCTCTTCTTGCCCTTGGCGGGCTCGCCGTCGTGAACTTGCAGGCTTTGCAGTTGCTGCTCAATCTCCCGGTCGCACTCGGTCAGTTGCGCGCCATAGAAGTCGAACAAGGCCAGCGCCTGCTTGAGTGCAAACAGATGCTCAGCTCGCCAGTTGCCCTGCAGGCTCTTGGCGATGTCCTCGGCACTGGCATGGATGCGCACATTCTTCATCGCGGCCAGCACCCGCCCGTCACGTTCTCCAGCCACGATGGCGCGCAGAATTTTCTGCCCCGTCTCGCCAACCACGTCGGAGATGACATTGGCCAGTTGGATGTTCATCTGCGTGAGCGCCTTTTGCATGTGCTGCA
>JAMPIW010000008.1 GCA_040183005.1 Gammaproteobacteria bacterium | reverse complement strand
GTCTGACTTGATGTAAAATTATGAAGATATACAAAAACTGGAGTTGTGAATGAAAACCTCATTGAGTGTTGTGTTTGCCTTGGTCGCTGGAATTTTTCTGGCGGGTGGCGTTATTGATAGCGCCGAGGCCAAGCGTATGGGCGGTGGCAAGTCGTTTGGTGGCAAGAACAGCTACAGCCAGCCCTATCAAAATCGTCAGCAGTCCGCTGCCGGCCCTTCCAGCGCGCAGCAGCAGACACCTGCTCAGGCGCAAAATGCCGGTCAGCGCTCCTCCTTGGCTAGCAAGGGTGGCCTGATGGGCATGCTGGGTGGCTTGGCGCTGGGCGGGCTGCTCGGCGCACTCTTCTTCGGCGGCGCGTTTGAGAATATCAATTTCATGGATGTTGCGATTTTTGCCGTGATCGCCTTTGTGCTGTATAAAATCTTTGCCGCGAGAAAGCGTGCATCCATGCCTCATGTGCAAGAACGCGTGGCTACCACGTCTGGCCCAGTTACCGAACCGTCAATGGACTACAGCCCGGCGAACCGCGTTGATCATGATGCCGTAGCCCCGCGACAGGAACGCAGTAGCGCATCTTTTGACACGGATCTTTTGTTCAGGAAAGACAAAACCTCCGCTACTGAAACAAATGTTGACACAGCTCAGGTGAGCTTCCGTCCGCTGCCTGGTGTGATCCCCAAGGATTTCGACAGTGCGGGCTTCATCGACGGCGCCAAGGCCGCTTATCAGCGTCTGCAAAAGGCCTGGGATGAGGGTGATCTGGCCGATTTGCGTCAATTCACCACGGATAAAGTGTTTGCCGAGCTACAGGATCAGGTCCGTGCGCGGTCTGGCGAAAATCGCACCGAGCTGTTGAAAGTGGAAGGCGAACTGCTGGAAGTCCGGGAAGTGGGTAGTAACATCGAAGCAACCGTGCTGTTCGATGTGCTGATGCGCGAAATCGACACAGATACCACGGACGACAAGCATGTTACCCCCGTGCGCGAGATCTGGCACTTTACACGTCCCGTGCGTAGCACCCAGCCTACATGGTATCTGGACGGTATTCAGCAGCTTGAGGGTTGAGATGCGGGGTGCGTTGCGCCAAAGGGCGTAACGCACCCTATACTTCTCACTGCAACTGAACAGTGCCGGACACACTGACCATTATCTGGCTGCTTCCCGCTTCCACCGCCGGGGCGGCGGTTTTCGCAAGAGACATCCTGTCTACCATTCCAGCCATGGGTCTGTGGAACTCCTCTCCCGATGTGTTGACTGAAATATTGACGATGCGGTAACTGGTCGCATTCAGATTGGCGCGCACGATATCGGCGCGCGTTTTGAATGCGGCCAGTGCCGCTTCAATCAGACTGTTTTCCGCCCCGCGCCTTTTTTCCGGTGATACGGCGAACCCCATGGATTCGATTTGCAGGCGGGTTTGCAGTTGGCCTATCAGCGTAGTGAGAGTGGTTGTATTGGTGCTTTCCAGCAGAATTTGCTGGGTGGCGCGCCAGTGGCCCACCGTGTTGCCGTTGGTTTGATAGACGGGGTACGTTTGGTAACTCCCGCTCTTGACGACGACATCCTTGCTCGCGCGGGCGGTTTGCAATGCCCATGACATGGTTTGATTGATCTCGTCCGCCAGCCGCGCAGGGTTTTTATCCTCCTTCTGCACGCTCAGTGTAACCTGCATGAGGTCGTTGTCGATCTCCCGTGAACTCTGTGCCTGCAAATCAGCCCGGTCGAACAGCGACTTGTTACATGTGGATTCAGCCCATGACGGCGTGATAGCGGTTATACTTGTGAAAAGCAGCACACAGCCCGCGAGAAAATTGCTTTCTTTCATTTTCTGTTACCCCATTGATATCTCACAGTAAGAGCATCTTACAACATTACTTATGCAACATATCCCACGCAAACGCTTCGGCCAGAATTTCCTGCATGATGACAGCGTAATTCAACGCATTGTCACCGTAGTCAATCCCCGTCCGGGCCAACATATCGTGGAAATCGGCCCAGGCAAGGGCGCGCTCACCCAGCACCTTCTGCGTGAGACGGGTAGTATGGATGTGGTGGAGCTGGATCGTGATTTGATTCCTGTGCTGGAGCGTGTGTGTGCCGGGCAGGGCGAATTACGCATCCACAGCGCTGACGCCCTGCGTTTCGATTTTGCCGCGCTGGCCGCCGATGGCAGGCCGTTGCGGGTAGTGGGTAATCTACCGTACAACATCTCCACACCGCTGCTGTTTCACCTGATCGATCAGATCGGATGCGTCCAGGATATGCACTTCATGCTGCAAAAAGAGGTGGTGGAGCGTATGGCGGCGCAGCCAGGGGGGAAGGATTACGGGCGCCTCAGCGTCATGATTCAATATTATTGTGCTGTCGAGCTGCTGTTCATAGTAGGCCCCGGTGCATTTACTCCCGCGCCCAAGGTTGATTCGGCGATTGTACGATTAGTGCCTCATGAAAAGCCGTTGGTGCAGGTCGCCAATCAGGCGAATTTCGCCCGTTTGGTCAAGCAGGCGTTTTCACAGCGCCGTAAAACATTGCGTAACACCCTCAAAGGACTGCTCACCGAAGAGCAGATTCGCGCCGAGGGTATTGACCCCGGCTTGCGTTCAGAGGTACTGAGCCTGGCGCAATTCGCCAGGCTCAGTAATCTTTTGCCTGCTGCCCCCTGATTGGTCAAAGGCGCTTGTCTTCCCGTAACATTCTCGTGATTTCTTCGGCAGGCAGCGGTTTGCTGAGCAGGTAACCTTGCACCATATCGCAGCGCCTGGAGCGGAGATATTGCAGTTGTTCTTCTGTTTCCACTCCCTCGGCGATCACTCGTAAATTCAGGGTATGCGCCAGCGCGAGGATGGCATCGGCAATAGCGGCATCGTCGGGATTTGTGGTAACTCCATCCACAAAGGAGCGGTCGATTTTCAGGCTGTGTATAGGAAAGCGCCGCAGGTAGCTGAGCGAGGAATAGCCAGTACCGAAATCATCTATGGCAAGTCTCACTCCCATCCCGTGAAGAGCGTTCAGGGTGTCGATGGCTATTTCGACTGATTGCATGAGCATGCTTTCGGTGATTTCCAGCTCCAGCAGGTGCGGCTCAAGGTCAGCGTCTGCCAGGATCTGGCCAATCAGTTCTGATAGTTGTGGGTCATTGAATTGTCGGGCAGAGAGATTGACGGACATGCCGATGACGCAGGGGTTTACCGTCTGCCAGAGCTTGGCTTGGGCGCAGGCGGTGCGCAATACCCATTCGCCGACGGGCACGATCAGCCCGGTGTCTTCCAATAGGGGAATGAACTCTGCCGGTGGAACCAGCCCTGACTGCGCATGCCTCCATCGGATCAGCGCCTCGACGCTGGTGATCTTCCCGGAGGCGACATCCACGATGGGCTGGTAGTGCAACACGTACTCGTCGCGTTCCAGGGCGCGGCGCAAGCGGTTTTCCAAGGTCAGTCTCGTCATGGCCTGGCTATTCATGTTGGCTGTGTAGAACTGATAGGCGTTCTTGCCCTTTTCCTTGGCGCGGTCCATGGCCGCCCCAGCGTTTTTCAATAGAGTTTGTGTGTCGGTACCGTCGCCGGGGTAGAGTGTGATGCCGATGCTCGTCGAGATAAACAGCTCCTGCTCTCGAACATGGAATGGATGCCGGAATGACTCCAGCACTTTTGCGGCCACCCGCGCGGCATCCTGGGGCCCATCGACGTCCGCGAGGATAATGGCGAATTCATCGCCACCTGCCCGCGCCACGGTGTCTTCGGCGCGGACGCAGTCTTTCAGTCTTTGCGCCACGGCATGTAACAGGATATCGCCATGATCGTGGCCCAGTGTGTCGTTGATTGCCTTGAAGCGGTCCAGGTCGAGAACCC
>JAMPIW010000007.1:1895000-1897007 GCA_040183005.1 Gammaproteobacteria bacterium | reverse complement strand
TTTTATGCAGAGGTTATAACTGAGCGTCACCCTGTGATGTTCAGTTCTGGCTTTTGAGTCGGAAGGTGGTTTATACCATCTGTTTTTGCTCTTTAACAATCAGGAATGTATAGAAAGGCGTGAGATAAGTGACTCAAACGCTTATCTCACAGTGTCGTGCGCATGGCGATAAGCCATGGCGTGCGATACACAGGGTATGTTGCATCATGTCAAGCGATTACATATAACCAAAACTATTTGGGGTTATATGGTCAAGTGAATAAGCGCATACGGTGGATGCCTTGGCGGCAACAGGCGATGAAGGACGTAGTAGCTTGCGATAAGCTTCGGGGAGCCGGCAAACAGGCTTTGATCCGAAGATCTCCGAATGGGGAAACCCACCTCGTAAGAGGTATCCGTATCTGAATACATAGGGTACGGAAGCGAACCCAGGGAACTGAAACATCTAAGTACCTGGAGGAAAAGAAATCAACCGAGATTCCGTTAGTAGTGGCGAGCGAACGCGGAACAGCCCAGTCACATCAAGCATAAGCATTTTAGCAGAACGGTCTGGAAAGTCCGGCGATAGAGGGTGATAGTCCCGTATGCGAAAAGGTGTTTGTGTGGGTGACGAAGAGTAGGGCGGGACACGTGAAATCCTGTCTGAATATGGGGGGACCATCCTCCAAGGCTAAATACTCGTTGCCGACCGATAGTGAACCAGTACCGTGAGGGAAAGGCGAAAAGAACCCCAGTGAGGGGAGTGAAATAGAACCTGAAACCGTATGCGTACAAGCAGTGGGAGCATCGAAAGATGTGACTGCGTACCTTTTGTATAATGGGTCAGCGAGTTACTTTCAGTGGCGAGGCTAACTGTATAAGGGAGCCGTAGGGAAACCGAGTCTTAATAGGGCGAATAGTCGCTGGGAGTAGACCCGAAACCGGGCGATCTATCCATGGCCAGGGTGAAGGTGGGGTAATTCCCACTGGAGGCCCGAACCCACGTCTGTTGAAAAAGACGGGGATGAGCTGTGGATCGGAGTGAAAGGCTAATCAAGCCCGGAGATAGCTGGTTCTCCCCGAAAGCTATTTAGGTAGCGCCTCATGTATCACTCCCGGGGGTAGAGCACTGTTACGGCTAGGGGGTCATTGCGACTTACCAACCCGTTGCAAACTCCGAATACCGGGAAGTGCGAGCATGGGAGACACACGGCGGGTGCTAACGTCCGTCGTGAAGAGGGAAACAACCCAGACCGCCAGCTAAGGTCCCAAAATCATAGCTCAGTGGAAAACGATGTGGGAAGGCAGAAACAGCCAGGAGGTTGGCTTAGAAGCAGCCATCCTTTAAAGAAAGCGTAATAGCTCACTGGTCGAGTCGGCCTGCGCGGAAGATTTAACGGGGCTAAGCTATGTACCGAAGCTGCGGATTTACGCGTTAAGCGTAAGTGGTAGGGGAGCGTTCTGTAAGCCTGCGAAGGTGTTCTGTAAGGAATGCTGGAGGTATCAGAAGTGCGAATGCTGACATGAGTAACGATAATGCGGGTGAAAAACCCGCACGCCGAAAACCCAAGGTTTCCTGCTCAACGTTAATCGGAGCAGGGTGAGTCGGTCCCTAAGGCGAGGCAGAAATGCGTAGTCGATGGATAACAGGTTAATATTCCTGTACTTTGTGTTATTGCGATGGGGGGACGAAGAAGGCTAGGCCAGCCGGGTGTTGGATGTCCCGGTTTAAGGTGGTAGGCAGAGGACTTAGGCAAATCCGGGTCCTTAATGCCGAGAACTGATGACGAGGTTCCTTGTGAACCGAAGTGGTTGATGCCATGCTTCCAAGAAAAGCCTCTAAGCTTCAGATAACACGAAACCGTACCCAAAACCGACACAGGTGGGTGAGGAGAGAATCCTAAGGCGTTTGAGAGAACTCGGGTGAAGGAACTAGGCAAAATAGCACCGTAACTTCGGGAGAAGGTGTGCCTCTGAAGGTGAAGGACTTGCTCCGTAAGCTTTTGGAGGTTGCAATAGCCAGGTGGT
>JAMPIW010000006.1 GCA_040183005.1 Gammaproteobacteria bacterium | reverse complement strand
GGCGGTTTCAATGACCAAGTGCAAAAAGCGCAGCGTGATGCTGTCTGAAATCGAAAGAGTCTGGTGTAAACAACTCGGCTGGGTATTTGAAGCCCAGTGACTTGCGTTCGGTCGGCTATTGAGTTGCCAGGCACTCGCATCCAGCTCCTCCTGCGTGAAACCACTCAAGTCACTCCCCTTGAGCAGGTACTGCCGCAACAGACCATTGGTGTTCTTGTTGATGCCGCGCTGCCAGGAGCTGTGTGGATCGGCAAAATATACTTTCACCCCTGTGGTTTCTGTCAACCGTTGGTGTGCCGCCATTTCCCTGCCTTGATCGTACGTCAACGAGAGGCGCTTTTGCGCATCAATGCGGTTGAGCAAGTGACTGAAGCCGGTCAACGTCGCCTCAGCAGTGGCATTTTCGATTTGTGCCAGTACCGTGAACAACGTGGTCCGTTCCACCAGCGTACCGACAGATGAGCGATTATGCGCGCCATTGATGAAGTCACCCTCCCAGTGGCCCGGGATCAACCGCTCTTCAATCTCAGGCGGACGGTCATGAATGCTGACCATGTCAGGAATCCGTCCGCGCCGGTCTTCGCCACGCGCACGGGGACGGCGCTTGGCATGGCCGAAACGCAACAAGCCAATCACTTCCGTGCGCAGTTCGCCACGCGGCATGGCGTAGATGGCGGTGTAGATGGTCTCATGGGAAACCTGCAAGGTAGGGGTATCTGGATGCACAAGCGCCAGTGTGCCAGCAATCTGCTCCGGTGAGTAGCCTGCTTTCAGGTGGCGCATGACTGAATCCCACAGCGTGGTTCCCAGTCGCAGGCGACCCTCAACACGCGGCTTGATCGTGCAGCCATGCGCACGTTTGTGGGCTGCCTCGGCACGATAGCCTCCCGCCACAGCCGGTCGTCCAGGGCCGCGAGGCGTTTTCGGGCGGCTCCAGCCATTGCGCCGAAGTTCACGTGAGACGGTAGAGGCTGACCGGGTTATGGACTTGGCAATTGCGGCAGGTTTGACCCCCATCTCCAGTTGCGTTTGTATCATTGCCCGCTCTTCAATACTCAATTGATCGTAGTTTTTTCCCATGCAACATTATCCCCTAAAAATGTTGCACTTGGTTTTTGAGCGCGCCCTACAGGGGGCGGTTTCAATGACCAAGTGCAAAAAGCGCAGCGTGATGCTGCCTGAAATCGAAAGAGTCTGGTGTAAACAACTCGGCTGGGCATTTGAAGCCCAGTGACTTGCGTGGTCGGGTATTGAGTTGCCAGGCAATCGCATCCAGCTCCTCCTGCGTGAAACCACTCAAGTCACTCCCCTTGGGCAGGTACTGCCGCAACAGACCATTGGTGTTCTTGTTGATGCCGCGCTGCCAGGGGCTGTGTGGATCGGCAAAATATACTTTCACCCCTGTGGTTTCTGTCAGCCGTTGGTGTGCCGCCATTTCCCTGCCTTGATCGTACGTCAACGAGAGGCGCTTTTGCGCATCAATGCGGTTGAGCACATGACTGAAGCCGGTCAACGTCGCCTCAGCCGTCGCATTTTCCATTTTTGCCAGTACCGTGAACAGCGTGGTCCGTTCCACCAGCGTACCGACAGATGAGCGATTATGCGCGCCCTTGATGAAGTCACCCTCCCAGTGGCCCGGGATCAACCGCTCTTCAATCTCAGGCGGACGGTCATGAATGCTGACCATGTCAGGAATCCGTCCGCGCCGGTCTTCGCCACGCGCACGGGGACGGCGCTTGGCATGGCCGAAACGCAACCAGCCAATCACTTCCGTGCGCAGTTCGCCACGCGGCATGGCGTAGATGGCGGTGTAGATGGTCTCATGGGAAACCTGCAAGGTAGGGGTATCTGGATGCACAAGCGCCAGTGTGCCAGCAATCTGCTCCGGTGAGTAGCCTGCTTTCAGGTGGCGCATGACTGAATCCCACAGCGTGGTTCCCAGTCGCAGGCGACCCTCAACACGCGGCTTGATCGTGCAGCCATGCGCACGTTTGTGGGCTGCCTCGGCACGATAGCCTCCCGCCACAGCCGGTCGTCCAGGGCCGCGAGGCGTTTTCGGGCGGCTCCAGCCATTGCGCCGAAGTTCACGTGAGACGGTAGAGGCTGACCGGGTTATGGACTTGGCAATTGCGGCAGGTTTGACCCCCATCTCCAGTTGCGTTTGTATCATTGCCCGCTCTTCAATACTCAATTGATCGTAGTTTTTTCCCATGCAACATTATCCCCTAAAAATGTTGCACTTGGTTTTTGAGCGCGCCGGGGAATTTTTTAAAGGTGGGGGCAGAAGTGTCCGGTAATTTAATTGAATAGATTCAATTGGTTATTGTCTTTCTGCATGCTCATTTGCGTCTCCGCATTTTTAAGTAATTGATCGAGTGGCGTTTTCTCGAAAAGAGTCAGGCTCAAAATCTGTAGGATTGTGTAAAGCGAAGCCTCGGTATTGAGCCGCTTTTTCACGATGGCGACCACGACGTAAACCGCGATGGCGATCCATATTTGCGTCTTGACTGCATTCTCGGTGGTGCCATAGAACCGCTTGATTCGAAGATGCTGTTTGATCCACTTGAAGAATAGCTCGACCTGCCAGCGGCAACGATAAAGCTGAGCGATGGTCAGCGCAGGCAGGTCGAAGTTGTTGGTCAGAAAGACCAGAAACCTGTCGTGTTCGGCATCGTAGAACTTGATGCGTCGCAGGTGCTGCGGGTAATCCTTGCTGGCCTTGCGAGCAGTCAATGCAATGGTCTGGTCGCAGCGCAGTCCAGTGGACTTGTCCACGGTGCGAGAGTAGACGCGACGAAAGAGCAGATTGGATTTGCCACGGATGACAAAGAACGCCTGTGCTTGATGCAGGGTGAACCAGCGAGCGAAGTCGGTGAAGCCACGATCCATGATGTAAAAGCTGCCGGCTTCGGGTATCAGGATATCGAGCACATTGACCTCGTGCATCTTGCCATCGCTGATGTGGATGAAGGTTGGAATGTTGCCGCGCAGGTCGAGCAGCGTATGCATCTTGACGGCAGCTTTGGTGGAGCGGAAGCGTGCCCACGGAAAGACGCTCAAGCACAGGTCGATGGTCGTGGTATCGAGTGCGTAGACCGTCTGTTCCAGTTCGACCGCAAAGCTGTCGCTGGCGTAAAGCTTTCTGGCGGTCTGGATTAAGCTCATCGCGAAATCCGCGTAGATGCGACGGTCGCGTTGCTCGTTGGCATCGGCCAGCGTGCTCTTGGCGATGTTGCCTCGTATGCCCAAGTGATAGAGCTTGGCTTGGTGGGCGCGCAGACAGGTTTCGATGTCGCGCAGGCTTTCGCGGTAAGTCAGCTGCGCGAACGCCATGCAGAGAAATTGATCGAGATGCGAAAAAGTCTTGGTGGGATATTTGGAAGGGTAGCGCTGCACGCAGCGACGGAATGTGTGAAGGGGCAAATGCTCCATGAGTTGTGCGAACACCAACTGGCCTGAATACATGACGGAAACTCCTGGGGGGAAAGCCCCAGTTTCCCAAAAAATTCACGTTCAAGTCGGTGACACCCCTAAACACACACTTTCCTATTCAACATCATCATGTTATATAGCCGTCTTTGCGAAATTGCCGGACACTTCTGAGGTGGGGGATAAAAAATGCCGAGAATGCATGGAATGGCTATTTATTGAGTACCGTGAATACGGTACTCAATCGAGCCGGGAATTTTTGGTGGAAAGGGGTGCGCACCATCGTAAGCTTGGTGGACGCCATTTACGAGAAGGGTGTGACAGTTTGTGGCCGCGAGAAAAGAGACCTTGAGCACTGCTGCAGCGCTCCACTGATTTGAGCTGGTGGGATATAACCATCCATCCTAAAATGGTACTTTTGTAGTTTCTAACTCCCTTAGTTGTTTTTAGCGCCTTGATCTACCCATTTATTCATAAGAGTTGACTTGCCTTTGGGTAAGCCGCCCTTGATGCCATATGGCATGCTGATGGCGGGACTCGCGTGACCGCTGACAAGGACGTTAAGAGTGCTAGTCAAACTGGAGTCGGGCTGAATTACAGGGCCAAATTTGGTGCCCTTCATCAGGCTCTGGTAAGTGCGCAAATCAAATCCGCTTTTGTTATAACCTTTGCCACCTGGAACGTGACAACTCAGGCAATAATCTTTAAAGATAGGGTAAATATCGTTTTTATAACTAATTTCCTTTTGCCCCAACGCGGGTAGTGAAAAGGCTGTAAGTAAGGCGCCCCCTAGTAAAATATTGGTTTTCATGTTGTTCCTTTCATACGATTTCGACATCAACTGCCGCATTACCGCGCTATATAAAGAATATCCGCCACTGCTTACGGTCTGCAACTCTTTTTCCCTAGGCTTGTCAAACCGCGCAATGTGCATGGTATATGCGTTTTCTTGGCGTCCCGGTGGTTTTTGAGCTCTTTTTTATGGGTTATCATTACTTGCAGCAGTACGCAGTGTCACAAAGGTAGATTGATAATGAAAGCAAGATTCAAGTCCATTGCGGTTGGTTTTCTGCTGGCGGCGGCCAGTGCGTTATCCATGTCGGCGATAGCGGCGCTGCCGCTGGCGGATAGCCAGGGTGTGGCTGTGCCGACGCTTGCGCCAATGATCGAGAAAGCGGCCCCTGCGGTAGTCAACATTTCTACGCGCGGGCGCGTCCGCGTGGAGGATAACCCGCTGCTTCAGGATCCTTTCTTTCGCCGCTTCTTCGGCGCGCCCGACATGCCGCGCGAGCGGCCCACCCAGAGTCTGGGTTCGGGCGTGGTAGTGGATGCAGCCAAAGGTTACGTGTTGACCAATAACCACGTCGTCGACAAGGCGGATGAAATCACCGTTACCTTGCGCGACGGGCGCAGTCTCAGCGCCAAGTTGATCGGCGCGGATCCCGAGGCGGATGTGGCGGTGATCCAGATCCCTGCCCAGGGCCTTACCGCGCTGCCGCTGGCCGATTCGAGCAGGCTGAGGGTGGGTGATTTTGTGGTCGCTATCGGCAACCCGTTCGGTTTGGGCCAGACGGTAACCTCCGGCATTGTCAGCGCGCTGGGGCGCACGGGCCTGGGGATCGAGGGCTATGAGAATTTCATTCAGACCGACGCCTCCATCAACCCCGGCAATTCAGGGGGCGCGCTGGTCAACCTGCGCGGTGAGCTGGTGGGCATCAATACCGCTATTCTTGCACCCGGTGGCGGCAATGTCGGCATTGGCTTCGCCATCCCCAGCAACATGGCGCACGATATCATGCGGCAACTGGTGACTTACGGTGAGGTGAAGCGTGGCCAGATGGGTATTATGATGCAGGATCTGACGCCGGAACTGGCCAAGGCATTCAACATCAAAGAGCAGGCGGGCGCAGTGGTCGCCAAGGTTTTGAAGGGATCTCCGGCGGATAAAGCCGGCTTGGCTACTGGGGATGTCGTTACTACTGTGAATGGCAACCCGATACGCGGCGCGGCCGAGTTGCGCAATGCTATTGGCCTGCTGCGCGTGGGGGAAAAGGTGGCGCTGGGCGTGCTGCGCGATGGCAAGCCGCACACCATTAACGTGCTAATAGCACAGGCTTCGCAGGCCAAGGTGGATATGGGCCGGGTTCAGCCGCGCTTGGCGGGCGCGACATTGGGCATGATTGAAGAGGGCTCTCCGCTGTATGGGCGCATCGAGGGTATGGTAGTGCTGGATGTCGAGTCTGGCAGCCGGGCCTGGAGTGCCGGTTTGCGCAAGGATGACATCATCCAGTCAATCAACCGCCTGCCGGTGCGCACCATCGACGAACTCAAGCGCGCCATCAAGGCCAGTGAGCGCCGCTTGCTACTCAATGTGCGCCGCGGCAGGAGCGGCTTGTTTATTGTTATTCAGTAGTGTTACGTGCCGTCCACGAAAAACACGAAAGGCACAAAAAAATGGGAGGGGTTGTTGGTGCAAAATGCGCCTGGGTTTGCTATCCGAAAGCATCAGGCAAAATCATTGGTATCCCCCTTTTTCAAGAGGGGAACTCGATATCAGGGGTGTGCTGAATAGTTGCACTTTTTCGTGCCTTTCGTGTTTTTCGTGGACGGTCCGATTTCAACGCGGGATCTATTGGTCGCCTCCGGCCGCTACCATTCTGTCATACCAGTATTGCGCCCTCTTTGGGTCACGCTCCAGTCCGAACCAGCCATTTTCATAGCCTGCGGAGATAAATTCCATGGCCTTGACCGAGCCGCTTTCGGCCGCAGTGAGATACCACTTCACCGCTTCCTGTTCGTCCATTTTCACGCCCAAGCCGCTATGAAACATCATGGCCATGGTGAATTGGGCATTCGCATCCCCTTCTATCGCCTTGGAACGGATAATGACGAACGCCTCATCGTAGTCGCCTTTTATGGCGGCTTTATATCCATCATTAAGGCTCGCCGTTTGGGCATACGGCGTGAGGGTTAATAGCATGCCGGCAAGCATGATTTTGGGGAGGCTGGATTTAATCGGCACCGTTCATCTCCAGGGCGGTTAAGGTTGGTTAGGTCTTGTTGGTATGTGACAGCGAAATGGGGAATCAGTTGCTGGATGACACTTTGCTGTCCGCCAGCACCACCTTGTTTCTCCCGCTGCGCTTGGCTTCATAAAGGGCCTTGTCGGCGGCCTCGTTGAATTTGGTGACACTGCCATTGGGCGGAAAGACCGCCAAGCCACAGCTAAAAGTGACATTAAATTCCCTGTCATCCACCCGGTGGCGTATTTGTTCAAAGCTGGCACGAATCTCGTTCATGATGCTTTCCGCGCGCGGGGCATCGGCGTCGATGAGCGCCACGGCGAATTCCTCGCCGCCGTAGCGGCCAATGATGTCGGTTTTGCGCAGGCGCTGTTGCAGCAGGCGTGACAGGCTTTTAATAACCCGGTCGCCGGTCGCATGTCCATAGGTGTCATTCACCGATTTGAAGTGGTCGATGTCGATCATGGCAAAGGCCAGTGGGGCATTGTGGCGCCGGGCGAGTCCTGCGGCATTATTTAATAGATCCTTGGTGGTGGTATGGTTATAGAGTCCCGTCAGGCTGTCGCGCGTCATGAAGGAGCGCAATATGTGATAGCGCCGCACCCGACTTGTCACTGCCGAAATCAAGTGGTCCGGCTGGATCGGCTTGACCAGGAAGTCGTCCCCCCCCCTGACGCATCGCTTCAAGCTGCTTGTTCAGATCGGTCTCGGCGGAGAGGAATACAATCGGGATCCCTACGTAGGCCTCCTGCTGGCGGATCACCATCGCCAACTCCAGACCGTTGCAGCCGGGCATATACATATCCATAAGGATTAGTTCCGGTGCAAATTCGACCAGCGCCTGCATGATGTTCATGGGGTCGGTCACCACCTCGGTGACCATGCCGACCTCCTGGAGCGTCAACGCGAAATAACGCGCCAGCGAAGGCGTGTCATCGACGATCAGGATACGATAGGGTTCGGGCGCCTTCTGAGCGGTGAGCGTATCGAGTGCGTCGACCATGGCGCCAATGTCCACCGGCTTGGTGAAATAGGCTGCGCCTCCTGCGCGCACCCCCGCCAGCCGCGCCTCCAGATCGCCGCGCCCGGACAGGAAAATTACAGGCAGGGGCGCTGCGCGGCCCTCCTGTATCTCCACAATGGCATCGGCGCCATTGCCGTCGGGCAGCCCCATATCCATGACGAGTGCTGCCGGAATGGTTTGGCGCACTGCCTGCCTGAATGCGGCGAGGCTGTGAAAAACGTGCGTTGTGTAATTGAAGTTGCCGAGTTGCAGGGCCAGGTCCTGAGCCAGGAGGGGATCATCCTCGACCAGGTAGATCAGCCGGTTCTCGCCAGCACTGTCCGGCGCGCGCGGTGCAGGAGTGCCGGATTCTTGCCAGTAATTTGCCCCGCTCTTTCTCTCGCGCTGCCCTGCGGCCCGTTGCAGATCTTCCAGTAAAACACGGATTTGCGCACGCTGCACCGCTGTGGATGGTACGGCGAGGTCGAGTATCTCTTTCGCCAGTGTTTCCAGAGCGCGCGCTGCATCGCTCACGGCGCTAAAACCGAATGTGGCTCCGGATCCCGTCAGTTTGTGAGACAAATAGTGCAGAACTTTAAATGCCTCGCTTTCTTCCGCTTCTCCGCATTTGCCGCCGCACAGCGTGTCCACGATCGTCTTGATCTCCTGAATCTTGCCAGGCAATTGCGTCGCAAAAGTATCGCGTAGCGCTTGCAATTTTGCCATCACATCATCGGATGGATTAGTCATGGGCTTCCTCCCACAGACGGCGGACGGTGGCGGACAGTGTCATTGGATCAAAGGGTTTGGGGATCACAGCAATCGCGCCCATTTCTTTATACTGCGCCACCTCGTGCGGCTGGACCTTGGCAGTCATGAAAATCACTGGTGTGGCGGCGGTTTGCGGGATACCACGTAACGCCTTGAGGGTGCTAGGGCCATCCATGTCGGGCATCATGACGTCGAGCAGGATCAGGTCGTGACTCAATCCTGGTGCGACTTGAACGGCCTCCCTTCCCGAGCTGCATATCGTCACAGAAAAGCCGCCGATGGCCTCAAGGGCGATCTGGGCCACCGCTTGAATATCAGCTTCATCTTCCACGTACAGAATGCGGTTTAATGTAGGTCGCGTCATCGTGCTTTCACCTTGAGTATGTTTAGTCACCCAGCTCTCGCCATTCCGGCAGATCGAAATAAAACGTGGTGCCGACGCCCGATTGTGTTTTGAAACCGATCTCTCCGCCATGTTTTTCGATAATAGCCTTGCTGATATTGAGTCCCAGGCCGGTGCCCCCTTTCTGTCGTGTATCCGAGGCATCGGCCTGCGCGAATTTCTGGAAAATACGGTGATGGAACTCTTCCGGTATGCCGGGGCCGTGGTCTGTGACACAGACGCGAATCCCCCGCCCATTCCGCGCTACTGAAACGGCCACCACATCGTTCGCGGGAGAAAACTTTGTGGCATTGGACAGCAGGTTTGCCATCACCTGCATCAGTCTGTCCTGGTCGGCCAGTGTTTTGACGCCGGAAAGATCGCCATCCAGGGTGTATCGGACGCGAAATTGTTCTGCATAAGCCAGGTTGGCTTCCAGCGCCTCTTCCATGAGCCGCATGATTTCCACAGGATGAAAATCAAACACCATTTTTCCTGATTCGATTTTTTCGATATCCAGAATGTCGTTGATCAGGCGCACCAGACGTTCACAGTTATTATGGGCGATGTCCACCAGGCCTTTTGCCTGCGCAGGGATTTCTCCGGCCACACCGCCCGCGATCAATCCTAGCGCGCCGCGAATCGAAGTGAGGGGTGTTCTGAGTTCGTGGCTCACCGTCGAGACAAACTCATTCTTCAAGCGATCGACCTTCTTGCGCTCGGTGATGTCGCGGACTATGCCCGTGAACAGGCGTCGTTCCCCCAGCCTCATTTCGCTCACCGCAAGGTCCATCGGAAAGGTCGAGTCGTCCTTGCGCCGTCCGGTAACCTCGCGCCCGATGCCAATTACCTTGGCGGCCCCGCCTCCCATATAATTTGCAAGATAGCCATCATGGCCATCATGGTACGGCTCCGGCATGAGCATTTTGATATTCTTGCCAATGACTTCGTCCGGCCCATAGCCAAAAATTTGCTCCGCAGCGAGATTGAATGACTCAACGGTTCCTTGCTCGTTGATAGTAATTATGCCGTCCAGAACATTATCCAGAACAGCGCGGATACGCGTTTCGCTGGCACGCAATTCCCCTTCGGCTTGTATGCGCGGCGTTATGTCGGTTGACATGCCGCAGATGGCATAGAGAGTCCCAGTGGCATCGTGCAGCGGGAATTTAACGGCGAGATAGGTATGTAACCCATCGTCGTGGGGCACGACTTCCTCCCACGTCATCGAGGACTTTGCATCGGCCACTTTCAAGTCATTGGCGCGAAATGTGTCAGCGACCTCTTTGGGAAAGAGATCATGGTCGGTTTTGCCCTTGACGTAGGCCCTGTCAAAATGGGTGAAACGCTCATACGTGCTGTTTATTAAAAGATACCGGCCTTGCAGATCCTTAACGTAAATAACTGAGGTGGAGTTATCCAGAACAGCTTGTAACTGCTGTTGGCTATTCTTCAATGCCGTTTCAGCTTCTTGGCGTTGCCGGTTATTTTTGTGCGCAGTGATGATGTTGGCGCAGGTGTTAAGCATGGGCTGCAAATAGAAAAGCACGTCGTCGTTATAGCCGCCTGGCCGGTTGGCGATGCCGACCATGCCTGCCATATGGCCGCCGCTGTAGAGGGGCGCACCCAAAAAGGCGTTGAGTGCGGGATGGCCTTCTGGAAGTCCGCCTCGGCGTGGGTCTGTTGCCGGGTTGTTTGAGATGACGGGCAGTTGGGTGCGGAGAACTTCACCAAACAAGGTTTTTAAATTGTAAAACTCCAGGCCGTCCGCGCTATTTTTTTCGTAAAACCCCCGTGTTTCTGTATTCCAGGCAATGTTGGTAATAGCGTAGGTATGGAGGTAAGGCAGGTTTTCCGCTGTATGGCGCACCTCACCAATGAAGCCATATTCGCTATTGGTTAACGCGAGCAGATCCGCCAATAACTCATTAAATATCAGCGATGTATCGGTATCGGCAATAAAGCGTGTCTGTGCCCGGCTAACGGCATTTAGCAAGTCATGGTTGTTGTTCAGCTCATCCCCGGTATCTTTGCGGGTGCCACCCGTATTTTTGAGCGCCCAGGCTTGATGGAGGTGGGTAAGGTTTAGCTCTTGCTGCGCCAGGGCGGCAAGACTTCTCAATGCCTCCCGATCCTGCTCGCTCAAATGTCTTGGTTTATGATCTATGATGCATAGCGTACCCAGCTTGCGACCATCCATGCCAGTCAGCGGTTGTCCGGCATAAAAGCGGACATGTGGCGCGCCAGTGACAAGTGGGTTATCAGCAAAACGCGCATCAAGCAGGGCATCGGGAATGATAAACGTGTCATCGCTGAGAATCGCATGTCCGCAAAAGGAGACGCTGCGCGGTGTTTCCGTTGCGGACAGTCCGTGGCAGGATTTAAACCATTGGCGGTTTGCGTCCACCAGGCTAACCAGGGCGATGGGCACGTCAAACAACCGTGCGGCCAGCCGGGTGATGCGGTCAAAACGGTCTTCTGGCACGGTATCCAGAACATTTAGTGCGTGCAGTGCGGCAAGCCGCTC
The DNA here is from genome assembly GCA_040183005.1 of Gammaproteobacteria bacterium. Lineage (NCBI taxonomy): Bacteria > Pseudomonadati > Pseudomonadota > Gammaproteobacteria > Gammaproteobacteria bacterium. The sequence goes on along the minus strand of JAMPIW010000006.1, from coordinate 42,200 downwards.
GGTTTCGTCAGTCGGCAGTGATGGTTCCAGCATGAAGGCTCCCTCGGATTTTGCCGCCGTGAGCGCGCCATTATTCCGTCATTAATTGGTCGTGGAGATAGGTAATGCAATACGCGCGCCAATACCTTGCCACCGCTCCTGGTAAGGGCTTTGCCCGCTGAGCCTGCCAGGAATAAGTTTGCAGGACTAGGCCATTCGGCGCAATCTGTGGAATAATGAGACATATTTTTGGGGTTTGACAAGTTCCCTGCTTGAGACTTTTCAGATTATCCCTACACAACACGAAACCTCTTGATAAATAGGGGGTTGCGTTTTTTGTTTGATCAGGCCTACACAACAGGTGCTAAACACATGAGCATGACAGATGAAAACAAGAAAAAGGCGCTGGGCGCGGCGCTGAGCCAGATTGAAAAGCAGTTCGGCAAGGGTTCGGTGATGCGTATGGGCGATGGCGGCGTGGCGCGTGATATCGGCGTGATTTCGACCGGCTCGTTGGGGTTGGACATTGCGCTGGGCATCGGCGGCCTGCCGCGCGGGCGCATTGTTGAGATCTACGGGCCAGAGTCTTCGGGCAAAACCACATTGACGCTGCAAGTGATCGCCCAAGCGCAAAAGCTGGGTGGTACCGCGGCCTTCATCGACGCCGAGCACGCCCTGGACCCGGCCTATGCCCGCAAGCTGGGTGTGAATATTGATGATCTGCTGGTGTCGCAGCCGGATACCGGCGAACAGGCCCTGGAAATTGCCGATATGCTGGTGCGTTCCGGCGCGGTCGATGTTGTGGTGATCGACTCGGTGGCGGCGCTCACGCCCAAGGCCGAGATTGAAGGCGAGATGGGCGATTCCCACATGGGACTGCAAGCGCGTCTGATGTCTCAGGCGCTACGGAAATTGACGGGCAACATCAATCGTTCCAACACCATGGTGATCTTCATCAACCAGATTCGCATGAAGATCGGCGTGATGTTCGGCAACCCCGAAACCACCACCGGCGGCAATGCGCTCAAGTTCTATGCCTCGGTGCGCCTCGACATTCGCCGCACCGGCGCCATCAAGAAGGGCGATGAGATCGTCGGCAGCGAGACGCGCGTCAAGGTCGTCAAAAACAAGGTGGCGCCACCCTTTAAAGAGGCAAATTTCGAGATCATGTATGGCGAAGGCACGTCCCGCGAGGGTGAGCTCATCGAGCTGGGCGTCGAGCACGGTTTCGTCGAAAAATCAGGCGCCTGGTACAGTTGCAACGGCGAACGTATCGGCCAGGGCAAGGACAATGTGCGCACCTACCTGAAGGAACACCCCGACATGGCGCGTGATATCGAAGAAAAGATTCGCGCCAAGTTGTTGCACAAGCCCCACGCTGCCGAGACGGAGCAGGTTGACGCCTGAACAGGAAGCGTACTCCGCCGGATGACAGGGCAGAGGGGGAAATCAAGCCTTCTGTCGTGCGCAGCACCGCCATGAATCTGCTCGCCCGGCGCGAGCACTCCACCCGGCAGTTGCGGCGCAAGTTGAGCGCCCGTGGCATGGAAGGCGCCGTCGTCGATGATACCTTGGCGGCGCTTGCCGAAGAGCGCCTGCTCAGTGATGAGCGCTTTATCGAAAGTCTGGTGCGTTCGCGTATTGCCAAGGGTTATGGGCCATTGCGTATCCAGGCTGAATTGCGCGAGCATGGCATCGGCGACGAACAGATCGGCAATGCCGTCGACGCTGACGCCGGGTTTTGGCGCGACAGGATTGTTGATGTAAGGCGCAAGCGCTTCGGCGCTGCGCCGCCATCCGATGTAAACGAACGCGCGAAGCAGATGCGCTTTTTGCAATACCGGGGCTTTACCTCCGAACAGATCAGGGCCGCTTTCAAGCAGGCCGATAGTGATGAGTGATTGATTGAATGATGACCAGTGCTGAAGTGCGTAGCGCCTTTATCGATTTTTTTCGCGGCCACGGCCACGCGGTGGTGCCCAGCAGTTCGCTGGTGCCTGCCAACGACCCCACCCTGTTGTTTACCAACGCTGGCATGGTGCAGTTCAAGGATGTCTTCCTGGGCCTTGAGCACCGCCCCTACACCCGTGCCGTGAGTTCCCAGCGCTGTGTGCGCGCCGGCGGCAAACACAACGATCTGGAAAACGTCGGCTACACCGCGCGCCACCACACCTTCTTCGAGATGCTGGGCAATTTCAGCTTCGGCGATTACTTCAAGCGCGAGGCGATTCAATACGCCTGGGAATTCCTCACGCAAGTGCTGAAGCTGCCGCCCGAGCGCTTGTGGATCACGGTGTTCGAGGAAGATGACGAGGCCGCCGATATCTGGCTCAAGGAGATTAAGGTAGATCCGGCACGGTTTTCAAGGATAGGCGCGCACGACAACTTCTGGTCGATGGGCGACACCGGCCCCTGCGGCCCCTGTTCCGAGATCTTCTACGATCACGGACCTGCCGTGGCGGGTGGACCGCCGGGCTCGCCGGAGGCCGATGGCGACCGCTACATCGAAATCTGGAACCTGGTGTTCATGCAATACAACCGTGCCCCGGATGGCACGCTCACGCCATTACCCAAGCCCTCGGTGGACACCGGCATGGGGCTGGAGCGTTTGGCGGCGGTGATGCAGCATGTGCACGGCAATTACGAGATTGATCTGTTCCGCAACCTGATCCGCGCGGTGGCGCAACTGGCGGGGGTCGCTGATCTGGGCAACAACTCGCTCAAGGTCGTAGCGGATCATATCCGCGCCGGCGCTTTCCTGATTGCCGATGGCGTGATGCCTTCCAACGAAGGGCGCGGCTATGTGCTGCGCCGCATCATCCGCCGCGCCATTCGCCACGGCAACAAGCTGGGGATCAAAGACGCCTTTTTCTACAAGCTGGTGGCGCCCCTGGTTGCCGAAATGGGTGCCGCCTATCCCGAATTGACACACGCCCAGCAGCAGGTGGAGCGGATGCTGCGCCTCGAAGAAGAGCGCTTTGCCGAAACGCTGGAACACGGCCTCAAAATCCTGGAGCAGGACATCAGCAAGTTGGCGGGCAAGGTGATTCCGGGCGCTACGGTATTTCGCCTCTACGACACCTACGGCTTCCCCGTCGATCTCACCGGCGATATCGCCCGTGAGCATGGCCTGACCCTTGATACAGCCGGATTCGAGCGCGAGATGGAGGCGCAACGCGAACGCGCCCGCGCCGCCAGCCAATTCGATGTGGCCTATGCTGGCAAGCTAATGGGTGTGGAGGGGAGTACGGATTTTACCGGCTACGAACACCTTGCGGGCGAAGCCGCGATCGTTGCCTTGTATCGGGATGACGGCACGGCGGTAAATGCGCTGGAATCAGGGCAAGCCGGCAAGGTTATCCTTAACCGCACCCCGTTTTATGCCGAATCCGGCGGCCAGGCAGGTGATGGCGGTGTCATCAAGGGTGGGCAGGCCGACTTTGAGGTGCATGGCACCCAAAAACAGGGTGAAGGTGTACATATCCACAACGGTGCACTGAAATCCGGTGCCTTGCGCGTGGGTGACAAGGTGCAGGCGCAGGTCAATGCTGCCAAGCGCCAGGCCATCGCCCTCAACCACTCTGCTACCCATCTGCTGCATGCCGCGCTACGCCAGGTGCTCGGCCCGCACGTCGCGCAGAAGGGTTCGCTGGTTGAGGCTGAACGGCTGCGCTTCGACTTTTCCCACTTCGAGCCACTTTCGCCCGCGCAGGTCAGGGCGGTCGAACGTCTGGTCAACGGGCAGATCCGCGCCAACTGCGAGGCGCAAACCCGCGTCATGTCCTATGATGAGGCAGTAGCAGCGGGCGCCATGGCGCTGTTCGGCGAAAAATACGGTGATCAGGTGCGCGTACTCAGTATCGGTGAATTTTCAACCGAACTGTGCGGCGGCACCCATGTGCGCCGCGCCGGTGACATCGGCCTGTTCAAGTTTGTTTCTGAAGCGGGTGTGGCGTCGGGCGTGCGCCGCATCGAGGCCATCACTGGTCAGCGCGCGCTGGAGTGGGTCGAGGAGGAGGAAGACCGCCTGCTACGCATCGCCGATGCCATCAAGGCAGGCCGCGATAACGTGGATGACAAGGTTGGGCAGCTTGTCGAGCGGGCACGCAAGCTGGAAAAAGAGCTGGAGCAGATCAAAGGCAAGCTGGCGAGCAATCAGGGCAGCGACCTTGCTGCGCAGGCGGTGGAGATCAACGGCATCAAAGTGCTCGCCGCCTGTCTTGAGGGTGTAGACCCCAAGGCATTGCGTGATACGGTGGACCAGCTCAAGAACAAGCTCGGCTCGGCTGCCGTGGTGTTGGCAGCGGTGGCAGATGGCAAGGTTAGCCTGGTGGCCGGCGTTACCAAAGATTGTATCGCCCAGGTGAAGGCAGGCGAGCTGGTCAATATGGTGGCCTTGCAGGTGGGTGGCAAGGGTGGTGGGCGGCCTGACATGGCCCAGGCGGGCGGTGATAACCCCGCGGCCCTCGCCGCTGCGCTGGCCGCCGTACCGGAGTGGGTGCGGCAGCAGCTTGCATAGAGGCTAAAGTGGGTTTCGGGTAGTTTTCCCGTGATTTTAAGCTTATTCATGCTGTCCCGTTTCTCTTTTGTCTGAAATTAAAGTAGAATCCGCGTCTTTTCTTGGCAACTCACTATGGCTCTGATTGTCCAAAAATACGGTGGCACCTCTGTAGGGTCGCTTGAACGCATCGCCAACGTGGCGGAAAAGGTTATTGCCGCGCGTGCTGCGGGGCATGATCTGATTGTGGTGGTGTCCGCCATGACGGGCGAAACCGACCGGCTGCTCGGGCTGGCCAAAGGCATTGATCCCCAGCCCAGCCCGCGCGAACTGGATGTTCTGCTTTCCACCGGCGAGCAGGCCACCATTGCATTGCTGAGCATGGCGCTGGAAAAGCGCGGCTGTCCGGCGCGCTCCTATACCGGCGCCCAGGTGCGCATCCTGACAGACAGCGCCTTTAACAAAGCGCGCATCGTGGATATCGACGTGCAACGCCTGCGCGCGGACCTGGCCTCCGGGCGGGTTCTGGTGGTTGCGGGCTTTCAGGGCGTCGACGAAGCGGGCAACATCACCACGCTGGGGCGCGGCGGATCGGATACCACGGCTGTGGCCTTGGCCGCTGCACTGAAGGCCGATGAGTGCCAGATCTATACCGATGTGGATGGTGTCTACACCACGGATCCGCGCGTCGTCCCCGAGGCGCGCCGCCTGGATCGCATCACCTACGAAGAGATGCTGGAAATGGCGAGCCTGGGCGCCAAGGTGTTGCAGATCCGCTCGGTGGAGTTTGCCAGCAAGTACAACGTACCTTTGCGTGTCCTGTCTTCTTTTGCGGAGGGCCAGGGCACATTGATTAGTTCTGAGGAAGATGTAATGGAGCAGGCGCTGATTTCCGGCATCGCGTTTAACCGTGACGAAGCCAAACTGACCGTATTGGGTGTGCCCGATCAACCCGGCGTTGCCCACCGCATCCTCGGCCCTGTCGCAGATGCCAATATCGAAGTGGACATGATCGTGCAGAACGTCGCCGAAGACTCGACGACGGATTTTACTTTCACGGTACACCGCAACGATTATGACAAGGCGTTGCGCATTCTGCGTGAAACGGCGGATGAGCTGGCCGCGCGTGAGGTGACCGGCGACAATAAAATCGTCAAGATTTCGCTGGTAGGCGTAGGAATGCGCTCCCATGCAGGCATCGCCAGCACCATGTTCAAGACACTGGCCACTGAGGGAATCAATATCCGCATGATCTCCACATCGGAGATCAAGATTTCCGTCGTAGTGGATGAAAAATATCTGGAGCTGGGCGTGCGCGCACTGCATGCCGCATTTCATCTCGACGATAAGAAATAGTATTAAGAAAACAGTGCATTATTGTTGTGATTCGGGTTTTGCGGCAATGTGTCAAAGGGAAGTTTGGAGAGCATTTCTTTATTGCGGCAGGGATTAATCAGCACTTCTGTATTCAGTTTAGGGTCGTGTGGCCGATACAACACAAGAGCGGATCATGGCAGGAAGTGATCCAGTCATAGGCCATAGAAGTGACGCATACATTTGAATTCTTAAGGAGATGAATCATGCTGATTCTAACCCGTCGTGTGGGTGAAACACTGATAATAGGTGACGATGTCACCGTAACTGTTTTAGGCGTTAAAGGTAATCAAGTACGGATTGGTGTGAATGCTCCGAAGGATGTGAGCGTGCATCGCGAAGAGATATACCAGCGCATCCAGAAAGAAAAGGAGCACGCGCACGCTGAGGAAGAAGGGCTGGGCGTATAAGAGCTGGTCTGCTTGGCGTGTCATGCCGTGGTATTTCAAGCAAACCGCCGGCTTGTGATGTGAGTTGCACAGTGCCGTGTATTTAAGGTGCTCCCTGTTCCTTATCAGGTGTGGCGGTGGTTATGCTTCCTCGTGAGCTAGAACCCCAGCTTTGTAGGTGTGTGCCATTTTTCTGGTTGATGGAGGCAGTGCTTGCCTCCATACCCAAGAAAAAAGAGGTTGCGGGCTGAAATAGATGTCCCATTTTACCAGAGGTTCGTGGTAATATACTCGGCCTTGTGGTTTACAAGACCTTTGGGTAATCTAGATTGTCCGGAGAGATGGCCGAGCTGGTCGAAGGCGCTCCCCTGCTAAGGGAGTATGGGGTCAAAAACTCCATCGAGGGTTCGAATCCCTCTCTCTCCGCCATATTTCGCTTGATGTCTCTTGACACCAAGCGCTGGGGTCTGGATAATGCCCCACCTTGAAAATGCGCCCGTAGCTCAGTTGGATAGAGTACCTGGCTACGAACCAGGCGGTCGGGAGTTCGAATCTCTCCGGGCGCACCATTTTTAATCCCCGCCTTCACAGCCATCTTCTGGCGCAGCATCCCCACAGCTCATTTAAGCCTGGAAACGGCAATTGAGCGCTTCATTTTTAAATAACGCCGCTGGAACATCCCAGCCGACTGTTACGCCATTTTTAGTTCACGGTCAGATATTCATCTGATTGTCATATATCCTCTCCACAATAAACGCCCATCTCCAAGCCAACTTTCAGTGAAACTTGCAAGGCGTTCTTCAATGTATAGCAAAAATATTATGTTACCCGCTATCTTCCTTGCTGTTCTCTTGAGCGGTTGCGGGGGTGATGACAAGCCAGGCAAGGATGGTCAGGTTGTTGCGAAGGTCAACGGCGATGAGGTCACGGTTCATCAGCTCAACTATGAGCTGGGGTTGCTGGGGCAAGCCGCCACCAAAAATACCGATCAAGTCGCGCGTCAATCCCTGGAGCAACTTGTTAACCAACAGCTTATTGTGCAAAAAGCCGTCACGGAAAAAATTGACCGCGATCCTCGGGTGATGCAAGCGTTGGAGCGCGCCAAACACCAGGTGTTGGTGCAGGCATATATGAGCAAGGTTGCGGGGAGGGATTCAACACCGCCCAGCAAGCAGGAAGTTGGCGATTATTACAGCAAGCACCCCGAGTTATTCGCTGATCGGCGCATCTATCAGATCCGTGAAATCCTTCTCGACAAGAGCATACCTGCCGCTGAACTTCAGGCTCAAATCAAGAGTTCGAAGACGCTTGAGGAGATGATGGGCTGGCTGGAGGCAAAAAAAGTGCAGATGAAATCGGACGTGCTGGTTAAGTCTGCGGAACAATTGTCCCCGGAAATGTTGTCGCGTCTGTATCGGATGCGGCAGGGGCAGGTGATGGCATTTGAGGCGCCGAATAATATTTCACTCTCCATACTGATGGCCGTGCGCAACCAGCCGCTGAGCGAAGCCCAGGCCGCGCCCGCGATCGAGAATTTTCTGCTGAACCAAAAGCGCGGAAAGCTTGCCGATGATGAAGTAAAACGGCTGAGAGGCGAAGCGAAGATTGAATGGCTCGGTAAATTCGCAGCCAAGGGAGATGATAAGGCCACTCCTCCAGCAGTAAACCCAGGGCAGGAAAATGCAGCGAAGCACGTCGCTGATGAAAAGTCGAATGACGCTGATTTTATAAAAAAAGGCGTCTCAGGTTTGTAGCTGTTTCATTGTGAGGAAGGGTGAAAATCACAGCATTTTTTACCTGTTCCGTTTTCACGAAAATTTAATATTTCATGGTTATAGTGACAGGTGAATCAGGAATCGGATGTGTGTTAGCTGCTTAGGATAAGCCTCGATGAAGCCCGTTATTGCACAGCATAATAATCACTATCACGGGAGTATTGTCGACATGCCTAACAAGAAGCTGCATGTAAATGCCAACGCATTCATGCCGCCTTATCTGGCGCTTCTTGAGTATCTTCTCGACCCTCTTCTGATAGTAGCTTCACTTTTTCTGATTATTCATGCCTATGACATATCCTTGCAGAATCCCCATATTATTCTGGCAGTGATCGCCTTTTTTGTTTCGTGTGTCATCTTTGAACCGTCCGACGTATGCCGGCCCTGGCGCTATCGTGGGTTATGGGATCGGAGCCGTAGCCTGGTTGTTTCATGGATTCTTCTTGTCGGGATTATGCTGTTTCTTGGGTATGCAACCAAGTACTCCGAGGAGTTTTCCAGGCGCGTGATGCTGACCTGGTTTTTTGCAGTGCCCCCTGTCATTTTGCTGGGAAATGGCTTGGTACGCATACTGGTTTCAAAATTTTACCAATTGGAAACCAATACCCGCTCAGCAGTCATTGCAGTGGCTAATGATGCCAGCCAGCGGCTTGCGCAAAGCATATGCGGCAGTCCTCAGATGGGCATGTCTTTGAAGGGATATTTTGATGACCGCTCGATTGATCGTCTGGGCGCGATAGGGAGCGATCAGCTTCTTGGGCGACTTGACGACATGGCGCGCTATGTATCGGATAACAGGATAGATGTGATTTATATTGCGCTTCCCATGGTGAAGCAGGAGCGCATCGTAAACTTGTTGAATGGGCTGCGTGACACCACGGCGTCGGTATACTTTGTCCCTGATATATCCTTTTTTGATCTGATTCAGGCCAGGATGGGGGAGATCAATGGCATACCCGTCATGTCGGTGTGTGAAACGCCATTCTTTGGCCTGAGCGGTTTGTTGAAGCGGATGTTCGACATTGTCTTCTCTGGCGCGGCCCTGACTGTGTTATCTCCCGTTATGCTGTTGCTGGCGATCGGCGTCAAGGCAAGTTCGCCTGGCTCTATCCTGTTTTGCCAGCGCAGATATGGGCTGGATGGTGAGGATATTGTGGTTTACAAGTTCCGCAGCATGACGGTCTGTGAAGACGGGGATCAGGTCAGTCAGGCGACCCGTACTGATAAGCGCATCACTCCTTTTGGCGCGTTTCTGCGACGCACTTCGCTGGATGAGCTGCCTCAATTTATCAATGTGCTGCAAGGAAGGATGAGCGTGGTTGGGCCGCGTCCCCATGCGGTGGCCCACAATGAAATTTACAGGAAATTGATCAAGGGCTACATGGTGCGTCACAAGGTCAGGCCGGGTATCACCGGATGGGCGCAGGTGAACGGGTTGCGCGGCGAGACGGAAACCCTTGAGAAAATGAAGCTCCGTATCGATTATGACCTGGATTATTTAAGACATTGGTCCATGGACCTTGACATTAAAATCATAATGAAAACCGTTCTGCTGGTTTTCAAGGATCGTCATGCTTATTAATGCGGATATTTAATAACCACATGAATGAATCAATAGATCTTGATGGGGTAGCGCTTAAGACGCTTATGGATGCCGTCGAGTCCTCCTTTCATATCAAAAGCAAAAATCAATTTTTCATCTGGGCGCGCGGGGAGTTGCAGAACATATTTCCTCATGAAGTGATGGTGTCGTTTCTGCATGACATACCAGGAAAAAAGACCTATGTGGACACGTTCTGTGGAATCTCTGTGAGCGATAAATTAATTGACGGCATGTTGTGCGGTGATAATGGCGTGATGAATAAGCTGATGGGCGCATGGAAAAAGTCACTATGCCCATTAGTGATGGATAAAGATTCCATCCGTGTCGCTATCGGCGAGGGTGGAATGTCCACCCTGGAAAAGGAAGGCATAGATCATCTCGTGTCGCATGGCATGCACGACACGAATGAGAATGTTGTGTCATTTTTCAGTTTTATGCGTGTCCCAGGGGATGTGGGTCCGCATCATGCTCGATTGCTTGAGGTGCTTGTTCCTTACCTTCATCGTGCCATGATAAGTGCCGTGGTTGATGATCATGAGAGTGGCAGGGATGCCCAGCCTTGCAGTGTGATCATAACCGACAGGGAAAAAGAGGTGTTGAGGTGGATTCAGGTTGGCAAGAGCAATTGGGCGATTGCTGCCATCCTTGGCATTAGCCCGTTTACCGTAAAAAACCACATCTGTAAGATCACCAGGAAGCTCGGCGTTCAAACCAGAGGTCATGCGGTTTCCAAGGCAATTGAGCTAAATATTATCTAGCAGGGCGCCCCCGTGTTTTATGGGCGGTATTACTTTTTTAAATAATAGTCTATTTGTAATAATCGCTGATTATATTCATGGAAGATGTTTCGTTAACGTGAGGTGGGGCGATGAAAAACACATATCTTTATGCCGGGATGGATGATGAGCGTAATGATGACCTTGATGATTTATTTATTGACGATATTGAGGATGACGCCGACGTCTGGTCGGGCGATGATTTTTTTGAATATTATTTATGTAAAACGGAAGATGTCGAATATTTTATGCATTGATTAGGGTTAATTAAACGGATCAGACGACCGTTTCCTCGCTGCAAAGATATTTATTTTTACATCTTGTCAATAGTCCGTTCGGACTATGCACACCACTCCTCCATTCATGCTGCTGCAATATTCCGTCCTTATATTCACGGAATTGAATTTTGTCGTATTGCGGTCACTAACAAATAAAACAAAGTCTCCCCGGTCATAGTCCGAACGGCCTATGGCGATAAAGAGTTTTAACACAAAAGCGTAATAATTATCTGAGACGATAGCGTCTCGATGCACTGGAAATGTTTTTGGGTCGAGGTGTTCGTACTGCTTTTAAAGAGTTGTGCCTGCCATGAGGCGGGGATTGAAGTGTGCTGAGGGAGGAGTCAGGGATATATGCCAAATGGATTTGGCATACAGGGATGTGGGGGATGTGTGGGTAATTCAATAAACTTTGCATTAGGGAGCGATTTTAAATGAGCATGAAACTTAAAGTATTGGCCGCCGCTGTTGCGCTGGCTGCCGCAGGTCAAGCGGCCGCAGCAATTCAGGATGGTACTAACGGTAACGGCGAGTTGTTCCTGTCGGTATGGGATTCAGTGGGCCAACAGTCCTATATCCGCGGCCTGGATACATTGATGAACGATTTCGGCACGGTGAATGCACCTGCCGCGGCCAGTTTTACGGCTAACGTGGACGCCACACCTGGTTTCACCAAGAGCTGGGTAGCGGATTCTACCTGGAGCACGTTTGTTGCCGGCAAGTCCGCTGCGGATATCGCCAATTTCAAGTGGGATGTGGCCGCCTTGGATAGCGTAGGAACATCCGGCGCTCACCAGCAGCGTTATCTTACTACCACGAACGAGGATCTTACTGCGTGGCCGACGACCGCAGGTGTGCAGCAGAACAACGCCAATATTAGTAATATGAGTATTGTGAATACCGCGCTGCAAACCGCCAATCTCACCTTGGGTGCCAGCAAGTCCGGCATCTTTACTTCCGGCAATGCGTACTACGCGGGCCTCAAGAACGAAGCCATGAGTGGCAAGGCGTCATTTAATACCAATTCCAACGTCGGCACGGCATTGGAATTCTACTACCTTACCCGCTCTAGCAGCACGGCCAGCGCCGAGGCCCTGCAGTTCAAATATGGCAGTGCCGACAGCAAGGCCCAGTTCATGCTGGGCGCAGATGGCAACCTGAACTATACGGTTGCTGCGGTGCCTGAGGCAGAAACCTGGGCGATGTTCGCCATGGGCCTGCTGGCCGTGGGCGCCGTCGCCCGCCGCCGTTTGTCCGCGTAATACAATCACCGCCCCCTCCCGCCGGGAGCGGGAAGGGGGCGGTGTCTAACCTTTAAATAAACCAGAGGAATAGTGTAATGAAACTGAATAAACTCGCTCTCGCCTGTGGTGTCGCCATTGCAGGTTTCGGCGTGCAGGTCTCTGCCGCAACAGTCAATGTTTATATCTCTGGCTCTTCCGCGCTGACGCCTTCGCTGGAAAAAGCCGTTTCGGTATTGTGCGATTCCGCCAAGCCGCAGACCGATAGAAATATCTTCCGCAGCAGCACCGGCAGTGCCTACCAGTGTACGTCCAAGGCCTCGGTGTTTGGCGGTGTCGCCAAGACCATCGAGATCCGCAAGCGTAACAGCGGCGGCTCCGGCCTGGGTGTAATGAATGTCGCCAGCTCGACCTTGACCGGCTTTACCGATCCGGCCTCCGGCGCCTGCGCCGCTGCTGCAGCGGTCACCATCAATGGCGTGACCTTCAACCAGAAGACCGGATGCACCGATGCGAACCTGATACCCACAGCGGGCATGTCCGATGTGGAGCCCGAGCTGTTCGCCAGCCAGGGTTACAACGGCGGCTTGAGCAAGGCCCCCATCGTCGGGGCGATGTTCGGCGTTCCGGTCTCCGAGAAGCTGTACCGCCAGTTGCAGGCGTTGCAGGGCATCAGCGAAAGCGGCGCCTCCTTTGATCCCGCCAAGGCGCCTGTTCTGACCTCCGCCCAGGTGCGCAGCATGTTCACCGGCAGCTATAACGACTGGACGCTGGTCAACCCCGGCATCGTGACCGCGGGCGGTGCATTGGCCTCCACTGCGGTGAAGGTGTGCCGCCGCGTGGCGACCTCCGGCAGCCAGATGACCATCAATGCCCGGTTGCTCAATAATCCGTGCGGCAATGCCGCAAGCGCGAGCTTGCCTCCGACAGACAACACCAATGACGATAACCTGGCTAACGATACCGTCCCTGGCGATACGAGTTATTCCGGTGTGTTTACCGCTGTGATGAACCCAGGCTCCACTGATGTGGTCACCTGTTTGAATGCGGCGGACAACCAGAATGAGCTGGCGGTCGGCCTGCTGGGCGCCGAGTTCACCCCGGCGGCAACCGATAAATGGCATTTCGTGAAGCTGGATGGCGTGTTCCCGAACGTGGCCAATCTGGTGTCGAGCGCCTATGACCTCTACTCAGAGGCCAGTTTCAATCGCCGCGCGAGCGGTTACAGCGCCGATCAGACCACGATGATGAACAAGCTGGTTGCGACCATGGGCGACCCCGCCTTTATCCCTGCCGGCGCCGCTTCGCTGCCCGCCAATGGCTTTACCCCGGACGGCATTCAGCCGATCCTGAAGGGTGGTCGCGGCGGCAACACCTGCTCGCCCACCACGCTGCAATTCTGATCCTTGTCTACAGGATAAATAGCGTTTTTTTGTTGATCCCTCTCTCATCCCTCCCCGCAATGGGCGGGGGATTTTTTGCGCGGTTCCAGTCATTCTTTCGTCACATCCGTGGCGTTTTTTTCATTCGTTTGTAACATTCAAATGTGACACTTGCAAAGTTATAGGCAAGCTCCCGGTAAACACAAGGCGCTGTTTTGGGGTTCCCACTATTTGCAATTATCCGGCACGGACGCATTGACTAAAGTTGTTTAAAAATAATGAAACAAATCTCTTTTGTGTTGTGCTGTGTTTTTATTCTTGCTGTATTCCCTGCGATGGCGGAGGAAAAGCAAGGTCAGGTTGAAAGTTCCGGGGCGGAGCAGGTGCTGGTCTTTGATGTGACGGAGTACCGAGTGGAGGGTAACACGGTGCTGCCTGTCATAAAGATCGAGAAGGTGCTTTATCCGCATTTGGGCACGGCAAAAAAGATCGAGGACGTGGAAAAGGCGCGCGCCGATCTGGAAAAGGCCTACCGCGATGCAGGGTATCCCACCGTGCTGGTGGATATCCCCGAGCAGGATGTGAACAACCGAATGGTGCGATTGCGCGTGACGGAAGGCAAGGTTGAGAAGGTGCGTGTTGTCGGCTCCCGTTACTATTCGCAGGGGCACATCCTGGAAAAATTCCCGGCGCTGACGCAGGGCGGTGTGCTGTATCTGCCGGATGTGCAGAAAGGCTTGGGCCAAGTCAACCGTAACGCGGACCGGCGCGTGACGCCGATACTCAGGCCGGGCAAGACGCCTGGCACTGTGGAGGTTGATTTCAAGGTTGAAGACAAGCTGCCGCTGCACGCAAGCCTGGAATTGAATAACCGTTACAGTGGCAATACCAGCCCATTGCGGCTGACCGGCATGGTGCGTTATGACAATCTGTGGCAGCGAGAGCACAGCTTGAGTTTGCAATACCAGACCGCGCCGGAAAACACCAGCGAGGTCAGCGTGCTTTCCGCTTCATATCTATTGCCAGTGCCGGATTCCGATAAATTGATCGCCATGTACGCCGTGCGTTCACGCAGTAATGTTGCGGCGGTGGGAAATATATCGGTGCTGGGGCAGGGCGATATTTATGGGGTGCGCGCCATTCTGCCGCTGCCGCAACGCGACCGTTATTTTCATTCCTTGTCGTTGGGATTTGATTACAAGGACTTCAAGGAGAACGTGACGCTGCTTGGTGCGGATTCCATTCGTACCCCGATCAGTTATTTGCCATTTTCAGTGCAATACAACGCGACCATACAAGGCGATAGAGGCGTGACACAGGCGGATGTGGGGTTGAATTTCGCCTTGCGTGGCCTTGCGGATAAAAGGATTGATTGCTTCGGGCAAGACGTGAGCCAGTTTGAATGCAAGCGCCACAATGCCAAGGCCAATTATTTATACCTGAAGGCAGGTTTGCAGCGCGCTCAGAAATTGCCGCTGGGCATGACCTTGGTCGCGCGGATCGACGGGCAGTTGGCCGATCAGCCCTTGATCAGCAACGAGCAATTTGGCGCGGGCGGTGTGGACAGCGTGCGTGGTTACTTGATGTTCGAGCGGCTGGCCGACAATGGTATGCGCGGCAGCCTGGAATTGCGCAGCCGCTCCTTCGCCAAAGCGCTATCCGCAAGAGTCGATGACTTTTATGTTTTAGGATTTCTGGAGGGCGCAAAGCTGCGCGTCTCGCAGCCCTTGCCCGGACAGCTGTCGCGCTTTGACCTGTCGAGCGCGGGAGTGGGGGCGAGATTCCGTGGATGGCGCCATCTGAACATGGCTGTCGATGCGGCGGTGCCCTTTACGAGCACGGCCTATACCACGGCGGGAGATGTGCGTTTCCATTTCCGCCTGGCGTATGAATTTTAAGCCTGTGCCGGCTTTATTTCAGGAACCCTTCGCTCGCTTTTTTCAACGGGATGCGGGAGGGGCGTCATTTTGAATTCTACTAATGCCTTACAAAAAATACTCCTGGAGTACAGCATATGAACGCCAACCTGTTCCGTTTGGTTTTTAACAAAGGACTAGGCATGCTGGTGCCTGCCTGGGAAGGGGCGAGGACACGCCAGCCCGGCGGCGGACGGCGCAACAGGGCGGGAAAACATGCTGCGCTAGGGGGCGGGATGTTGTTGGTGGTGTTGCTGCCAGTGCATGCGGAATTGCCGGTGCCGTGCGGCGGCGGCCTGTGCGGCACGAACCCGGCGCTCAATCTGCCATTTGAGACCAGCGGGCGGGCGGATTACGCTGTGGCGGGCGCAAAGGGAACCGTCAATCAGCTCGATCCACGGGTCATCCTCAACTGGGGCAGCTTTAACATCGGGGCGGGCAATAGCGTGGAATTCAAGCAGCCGGACTCGGGTTCGGTGGCCTTGAATCATATCTGGCAGTCGGATGCCTCGCGGATCGCCGGTGCTCTTAGTGCCAATGGCCAGGTCTATCTCATCAACCAGAACGGCATCCTGTTCGACAAGGGCGCGCAGATTGATGTCGGCGGGCTGATCGCCTCTAGCCTGAATGTCTCGGACGCACAGTTCAAAAGCGGCGGACTCTTTAGCCAAACAGGTACCACACCCGTGCCCTCGTTCGCGGGCGGTGGCAATGGCGGGATCGTCGTGGATGTGGACGCTTCGTTGACGGCGCGGCCGGGCGGCAAGATCATGCTGTTCGCGCCCACCGTCGAAAACAGGGGGCGGATCGAAGCGCCGGACGGCCAGGTGATCCTCGGCGCGGGGCAGAAAGTGTATTTGCGCGGCAGCAGTGACGTCAATCTGCGCGGCCTGCTGGTGGAGGTCGACGCCGGCGGAACGGCGACCAATGCGGCGGGAGGAACCATCATCGCCGAGCGCGGCAATATCACCCTGATGGGGCTGGCGGTGAATCAGATGGGCAGGCTCAGCGCCACGACCACGGTGCGTGCCAATGGCTCGATCCGCCTGCTGGCGCGCGATACGGTAGTGGCGAAGTCTGACGTCGACACTACTACCTTGCATGCAACGCATACCGGCGAAGTGAAGCTGGGTGCGGGCAGCGTGACCGAGGTGCGGCCGCAATTGGGCGATGCCGCGACTATTGACGATAGTGTGGCCTTTAGTCCTTCGCGCGTCGATATCATGGGCAAGACTGTGCATGTTGACGGCAATATTGTCGCGCCCGGCGGCGTGGTCGCCATCACGGCCGTGGATGATCCATCGGTATATAACTTGTCTGATCCGGCGCCGGCCAGGACTCCTCCGCGCAGCGATGGCGGGGTTTATCTTGGCGCATCGAGCCAGATCGACGTTTCGGGCACCCGGGATGTCAAGGAGCTCGAACTGCCAATGTCCCGCAATCAGCTTAGTGTGGAGCTGCGCGGTGATGAACTCAAGGATTTTCCGGTACAGCGCAATGGTATCTTGCGAGGCAAAACGGTCACTATAGACGCGCGCACCGGCACGCCGGTGGCGGATGTGTCCAAATATATCGCGGCGATTCCCCGGGGCGTGGCGGAAAAGACCGCAGTGGGCGGTTCGGTGGACATCAAATCGCAGGGCGACATCGTGATGCAAGGGGGCGCCAAGATAGATATTTCCGGTGGACGCCTCCATTACCTCGATGGTTATATCAGCACTACCAAGCTGGTGTCGCAGGGAGTGTTGTATGACATCGGCAATGCCTCTCCCGACCGTGTTTACGACGGTATTGCCGGGGTGTACAGCAGGCAAAGCAACAAATGGGGAGTGAAGGAAACTTTCGGTTTGGATAATGTAGGGCAATTCTCGCCGGAATACATCGAAGGGAAAGACGCCGGAACGATAAGCTTCAAAGGCTACGGTCTGGTTCTGGATGGCGATTTCCGCGGCAGCGCCACAGCGGGTTTGTACCAGCGGGAGGCAGGCAAGCTGCCTCTGGGTGGTAAGCTCATCGTGGATGATTACCTGTATGCAGGCGGGACAAACATTCACGATGTGATTTTTCAGACCGGGCCATCCGCGACGGGTGATTTGACGAATGGTCCCGTAACGGCGCCCCTGGCCATGTCGACCGATTTTTTGGTGAACGGCGGTTTCAGCCGCATGGATTTTAATCGCAACGGACGCATCGATGTCCCCGTGGATTTGCGCTTGCCGGAGGGCGGCGAGCTGAAGCTGAGCGCCACTACGCTCGACATCAATGCCAATATTACCGTGCCCGCCGGCACGATTTCTCTGGGGGCCAATGGGGGGAAGTTGACGGTAGGCGCGGGCAAGGTGATCTCCGCGCGTGGTATGTGGGTGAACGATATGCCGCAAATGGCGCTGGGCAATGCGAATGGCCCGGCCCTGATAAAGGGTGGCACGATCACTGTTCAAACCGCTAAAGACACGGATTTGATCTTGGGTGAGCTTGACGCCGGAATCTTGCGCCCCGCAACTCTGGATGTGACGGGCGGCGGCTGGTTGAGCGCCGGCAGGCAGTTGAAAAAGGGCAAAGGCGGCGATATAACCATCGACAGCGGCGGCAGGCTGATGCTTGGTGCGGCGTTGCAAGGTCTCGCGCCAGGCGGCGGCGGGACATTGAAGCTCGCCGCCCCTGAGATATTGATCAAGGACGGCGCGCCGCTGGCTACGCCCGCCGGTTTGCTCATCGACCCTGCCCAACTATCCCGGTCCACGCAATTGACTGTCCCCTCATGGATATTCAACCGCCTGGGTTTTGCCAGCTATGTGATTACAGCGAACGGATCGGCCATGCAGACCGTTTCCAAGGGTGATTTGGTTGTTGCCGCCGGCACCACAATTACTCTGCAAGCGCCCTATCTTGACTTGGGTACGCGCTATGTCATGCAGTCCACCGGCGCGGATATCCGCGATTTTGCGCAATTGGCGGCGCTGCCTGAGCAGCGAACGCCGGTGAGCCTGACCTTGAACCATAGCTCGGCGTTGGACGGTTCCAGGCTAAGGATGGAGACCGGTTCGCTGATACAGGCCGATCCCGGTGCGAAGATTGCGTTGAGCACCCAAACCGGGATGGTTATCGACGGGCAAATTGATGCCCCGGCGGGCGCCATTAATCTCAGCCTGAATGCGGACCTGGATTACCCTTTCCAGCCAGCGCAGGCGATTTGGCTGGGCCGCGACAGTGGTTTGTTGAGCCGCGGAGCGGTGAGTTTGCAGCCTAACGCGCAGGGAACCCGCAAGGGTGAGGTGCTGCCGGGAGGGACGGTCAACATTAATGCGAAACGCGGCTATGTGGTGGCCGAGGCCGGTTCCGTTATCGATGTGTCCGGTACGCAGACGAACCTGGATCTGCCCGGGGCGGACGGCACGAGTCTGGCGAACACGCCGGTGGCGAGCAGCGCCGGTTCGATCAAGCTGACGGCCGCCGAAGGCATGCTGCTCGATGGCGAGCTGACGGGCAAGGCGGGCAGTGGGGCGAGTGCTGCGGGTGGCACGCTGGCATTGACTTTGACTACGGTCAACAGAGTGCCAGGCACCACTTATGCTCCGCCATCCGGCGACCGCGATATCGTGCTGCGCGCTGGCGATGCGATGGCCATACCCGGCGGGCTTGCCGCCGGGCAGGCGATACCGGATGCGCTGAACGGGCAGGCATTGTTTAATGTCAACAAGCTGGCGAGTGCTGGCTTCGATCGCTTCAGCGCCAAAAGCGATAATCAAATTCAATTGCAGGGCGATGTTGATATCAACCTGAAGCGCAGCATCGTGCTGGATGCGCCCGCGCTGAATGTGCTGGGCGGCAAGGCAAGCCTCAGCGCCGCTTATGTCGCGCTGGGCAGTTCCGATTTAATGTTTCAGGCGCCCCCTGCCGCGACCGGTGGCGAGGGCACTTTGACCGCGCGCGCGGATTTGATCGAACTCATCGGCAGCAGCTCGCTGCAAGGCGTGAAAGAGGCCAATCTGGAATCGCGTGGCGATATCCGCCTGCGCGGTATTCAGCCTTCGACAACGGCAAATAATCTGGCGGGATCGTTCGCCGTGGCGGACAACTTGAATTTGCAGGCAAGACAGGTGTATCCCACTACCTTGAGCGAATTTAATATCACGAGCGGCAATGGCACGGTGCAGATTCTGCCCAATAGCGATGCAGCGCCGGTGTTGTCGGCGGGCGGCAAGCTCACTATGACGGCGCCGCATATTGTGAACAAGGGTGTGCTCAAGGCGCCGCTGGGAGAAATCGCACTGAACGCCACAGGCGATGCCGGTGACGTGATCCTGGATGCCGGTAGCCAGACTTCGGTATCGGCGGAAGGCCAGTTGATTCCCTATGGCAAGACCCAGAATGGCACGGACTGGGTATACGATGTCTCCGGGAACCTCAGGGCCATCGGCGCGCCGCCACAGAAAGCCGTACGCCTGACTGGCGCGAACGTGGATCTGCGCAGCGGGGCGAAAGTTAACCTCTCCGGTGGTGGCGACCTGTATGCCTACGAGTTTGTGCCGGGGCCGACCGGTTCCAGGGACGTTCTCGCCAGCAATACCAGCTATGCCATTCTGCCAGGGTTGGGCGTTTCGCCCGCGCCATTCGATCAGCAATATTACAAGGACTCCAATCTGATGCTGGGAGACAGCGTTTATCTCTCCGGTGGCGCAGGGTTGAAGCAAGGTTTCTATACCCTGTTGCCGGCACGCTACGCCCTGCTGCCTGGCGCCTACCTTGTGACAGCGCAGGGAGGGTACCGGGATATCGCGCCGGGGCAGTCCTATAAGCTTGCGAACGGCAGCGAGGTGCTCGCGGGTAAGTTGGCCTCTGGCAGCGATGTGCTGGACAGCCGCTGGTCCGGTTTTGCCGTTACGCCGGGCGATGCGGCGCGGCGGCAGGCGCAATATAACGACAACTATGCGGGGGCATTTTTTACCGCGCAGGCGGCCGCCGCGAGCAACGCAGCGGTTCCGGAGCTGCCGGGTGACGCGGGGACGCTGGCTATTGCGGCGGGTAAAGCACTCCGTTTGGACGCCACCCTGAGCGCTGCTCACGCCGCCGATGGCCGTGGCGCAGCGGTGGATATCTCCGCTACCAGGCTGGCGATAGTTTCGCCGCAGACTGCGGGGAGCCAGGCCGAGGGCTTTGTAACGATTGATGCGGCCAGCCTGAGCAGGCTCGGCGCAAGCAGTCTGCTGCTTGGCGGAACGCGCCAGCAAATCACGGGCGGCCCGACAATTCGCGTAAACAGCGAGCAAATCGTTGTCGCCAACGATGCCGCAAATACACTAACCGCACCAGAAGTCATACTTGCCGCAACCGGTCAGGTGCAGGTGAAGGCGGGGAGCGTGATTCAAGGCAAGGGAAATTTTTCGGGTACCCCCAAAGATATCCAGATCGGTGACAAGGTTGATCCCGCCAACAGTAATAGCAGCGATATTGACGGCAACGGGGCTTTGCTGCGCGTGTCTTCCGGCGGGTCGGCGGCCATCACCCGCCTGAATGCCGATGGGTCGCACGGTGCGCTGGATGTCGAATCGGGGTCGGTGCTGGAAGGCAAGTCGGTGGCGCTTGACGCCACGGCCGGCAACACCTTCAAGGGCGCGCTCAACCTCCAGGAAAACGGCGCGCTTGCCATCGGCGCCGGGCGCATCAGCCTGGGAGAAACGTCCGCCGTTACCAGCGGTCTGGTGTTCTCCAAGGAGCAGCTGGCCGCTTTGAACAAAGCGGCAAATCTCACGCTGCGCAGTTACAGCACGCTCGATCTTTGGGGCGATGTCGCTCTGGGCGGTGTGGATGCCGGCGGCAAACGCTTGCTTGCCAAGCTCTCCCTGGAGGCGGGGGGTATCAATGGTTATGCCAATGCAGGCAAAACCGCCAGAATCAATGCGGGTGAAGTGACATTCTCCAATCCCAGCAAGATTGCCACAGCGGATACGCCGGACGGACTAGGCAAGCTGGCAATAGGCGCGGATCAGATCACTTTGGGAGAAGGCGATAAGAAGATTCAAGGTTTCAGCCAGGTGGATATTGCCGCAGGCCGTGAGATCACCGGCCAAGGCAAAGGCACGCTGGATGTGATGGGGAATTTGACGCTAGAGGCGGGCCGCCTTGGCGCCGCGAAACGCGCTGATCAAACCTATTCCGCTTCCGGCGATGTCGCTATCGTCCAAGCCGCGCCAACCGCGGATCTGCCCACCGCGAGCGCGCTGGCGGCAAACCTTAGCATCATTGGAGCCAGCATTCGCGATGCGGGCAGGATTGAACTGCCCGTCGGCAAGGTCACCCTTACAGCGCGCGATGGCGACGTGATATTGACCGATGGAGCGCAAATCAATGCCACAGGACTCACCAAGACCTTTGACGGCGTACCGGTCTCAGCACCGGCCGGCAAGGTCAGCCTGGTCTCCGTAAAAGGCAATGTCGAGGTGCAAAATGGCGCGAGCGTCGATGTCTCCGGCGCTGAAAGCGGCGGCGATGCCGGCGCGCTCAACATCGGCGCCGCCGCGGGTACCGCGCACATCGCCGCCGGGACGCTGAAGGGTACTGCGGTGACGGCGGCGGGACAGGAGCAGGCGTCACTGCAGGGCACCTTTACACTGGATGTCGCGACGCTGGATGATTTTTCCACGCTGAACACAGCCTTGAACCTGGGCGCGACGCTGGATAAGCAAGGCAATAGGCACGCAACAGGCGGGTTCACCGAGGCGCGGGATCTGCGTGTCCGTAGCGGTGATGTCATGGTGGCGGCGACGGACACCGTCAGAGCGCATGATTTCAAGCTGACGGCGGACAGCGGCAAGATCGACGTTCAGGGCACGGTGGATGCCTCTGGCGCGAAAGGCGGCCATATCGCATTGTCCGCGCAGGGCGATGTGGTGTTGCATGCCGGAAGTACCCTGGATGCCCACGCCACTGCCGATAATGTCAAAGGCGGCAAGGTTGAGTTGGCGACCACGGCGGGCGTTATAGATGTGCAGGATAAATCCGTAATTGATGTGTCCAGCCAGGCCGGTGCAGGCGGACGGGTAGCGTTGCGCGCACCGCGTAACGGCGCCGATGTGAATGTGGCATCGCTGGCGGGGACGATCAAGGGTGCCGACACGGTCACCGTCGAGGCGGTCAAAGTTTATACCGCAAGCAGCATCAACACAGCCAGGTTTAACACCTGGAGGAACGAAACACTGGCGTATATGGACGATGCCAATGTTGATGCCATCAAGGCGCGTCTGGGCAAAACATCCGATCCCGCCTTCCACGTTGCGCCCGGTATCGAGGTGCAAAGCACGGGTGACTTGACGCTCGCCAACGACTGGGACTTGTCCGGCTGGCGCTTTGGCGCGGGTAACGAGCCAGGTGTACTGACCTTGCGCGCCGTTGACAATCTGAACCTGAGAAGCAGCCTGAGCGATGGCTTTAGCGGCGTCACACCCGCCAGCTTGCTGAAGGCCGGCCCGTCCTGGTCTTACCGTCTGGCGGGCGGGGCCGATCTGGGCAGCGCCGATCCCTTGGCAATATTGCCCGCCGCGCAGCTTGCCAACGGCAAGGGCGATGTCGCTATCTCCGCCGGCAAGCTGGTGCGCACCGGTACGGGCGATATTGATGTCGCCGCAGCGCGCAACTTCGAACTCGGCAAGGATGCGTCCGGCATCAACAAATCCAATGCCGCCCTCTATACCGCAGGCGAGCCATCCGCCCCGGAGGATAAGTTCCCGGTGCCGACCGGGTCGGGTATAAGCGTGAATTACCCGGTCAATGGCGGCGACATCCATATCCGTGCCGGCAATGACGTGAAGGGCGCCGTTACTCACCAGCTCATCACCGAATGGCTGCAGCGGCGCGGACAAACCAACGCTAATGACGGCACGATAGTGAGCGGCCGCAACACCAGCTGGTGGATCAACTTCGGCAAATTCGCGCAGAACGTGGGCGCGCTTGGCGGCGGCGATGTGAGTGTGAACGCGGGCGGGAATATCGATAACCTGTCGGTGGTCATACCCACTACCGGCAGGCTCCCCGGCGTAACGAAGACGCTACCCGATTCCGACAAGCTGGTGGTGACCGGCGGCGGCGATATGAGCATCGATGCCGGCGGCGACATCCGCAGCGGTGTTTTCTATGTGGGCAAGGGCATGGGATTGCTGCAGGCAGGCGGTTCGATCGTGGCAGGGCGCAAGGTTGCCGACACTAATCCAGCCGATACTGCATACAAAGACCTGCCGGTGCATACCATTCTCGCCCTGGGCGATGGCAAATTCGATGTCCGCGCCGCTGGCGATGTGCAGATCGAAACCATACTGAATC
Organism: Gammaproteobacteria bacterium; assembly: GCA_040183005.1. Lineage (NCBI taxonomy): Bacteria > Pseudomonadati > Pseudomonadota > Gammaproteobacteria > Gammaproteobacteria bacterium. The sequence goes on along the minus strand of JAMPIW010000006.1, from coordinate 18,673 downwards.
CGACGGTGGTTGCGCAAGATACGTCGGTGACCTCCAATGCCGCGAAGACCTATTTCTTTACCTATAGCCCCAGCAGCGCTGCCGCGATTACCTCTGTGGCGGGCGATGTCACTTTTGCCAACAATCTGGATGCGATCGAGCAGGCAGTTGCCAAGGGGGTAGGAACTCTCAAAGACATTTCTTTCATTAAAGATGGGCGGCCAACTACTGATAGACCCATGCTTCAGGTCTATCCAGGTAGCCTGACCGCGCGCGCGCTTGAGGGTAATATCGTTGTGCAAAATAGCATGACGCTGTTTCCTTCCCCTGCCGGGAATTTGCGGTTGTTCGCTGACGGTAATGTCGTTTTTGGGGATAAGACAGCCGCGAGCGCGACCGAGTCATTATTTATCAACCTGTCGGATGCCGACCCTGCCTTGTTGGTGAATCCGTTGTATATCCCCGTCAATCCAGGCGGTCAGGTAGTTTTGCAGGACACCATTTATCGCTTGGGAACATTCGGCGCTGCCACCCATGCATCAACCCCTATTCATCTCCAGGACATAGTGCCCAATAACGAGCCAGTGCAGGTGGTTGCCAATACCGGCGATATAAACGGCGCGTTTTACCTCGCCAAGCAGGCGCGTTTTTATGCGGGCAGGGATATCAAAAACATATTCCTATGGAGCCAGAATGTCGCGCAAAGCGACGTGACTAGCCTTACAGCGCAACGCGATATATTTTTTAATACGCCGCGCGACGCCAGCACCGGCGCGCAGATTCAAAACGTTGGGCAGATCTATCTCGGCGGCCCCGGCCGCCTGGATATCCAGGCCGGGCACAATGTCGATCTGGGCAATTCCACGGGCATAGTAAGCCGTGGCAATCTCGACAATCCCAGCCTGCCGGCGCGCGGCGCGGATGTGACGGTGATGGCGGGCGTTGCGGGCCAGGCGGACTATGGCTTGTTCATCGAGAAGTATTTCGACCCCGCCAATACACTCACTGCGCAGGACTATAAATACAGCGGGGATCTGGCAGCCTACATCAAGCAAACAATCAAACTCAATGACAAGCTTGCCAATCCCACCGACGCGCAGGCATTGCAGGAGTTCAAGCGCACGGTGACAGCGGCGCATCTGGATGAGTTGACGAGTTACATGAAAACCCTGACCAAAAACGATGCTCTGGCGCCGGATCAGGCGTTGGCCGCCTTCAAGGCGCTTACGCCGGAGCAACAGAAATCGCTCATTATCAAAGCCTTCTACGATGAGTTGAAAGCGGCGGGCAGGGCCTATACCCCGGAGGTTGGAAGCAGCGCTTACTCGCGCGGCTATGAGGCCATCGCGTCGCTCTTTCCCGGCGAGGCCCACGGCGATATAAGCCTGCTCTTCAGTCAGATCAAAACCGAATCCGGCGGCGACATCAATCTTCTCGTGCCCGGTGGTGGGGTCAACGCCGGCCAGACCACGCCGCCCGCCGAGTCCGGTTCCGCCAAGGTAGCCGATCAGCTTGGTATCGTGGCGCAGGATACCGGTGCGGTGCGTGCCTTCGTCAAGGGCGATTTCGCGGTCAATGAATCGCGGGTCTTTACCTTACGCGGCGGCGACATCCTCATCTGGTCGTCCGAAGGTAACATCGACGCCGGCAAGGGCGCCAAAACCGCTGTCTCCGCGCCCCCGCCAGTGGTGATCACGCTCCCCAATGGCCAAACGATAACCAAGTTTTCCTCGGTGTCCGGCAGCGGCATACGTTCCATCCTGGCAGGCACGGATATCATGCCGGGTGATGTTGACCTGATAGCTCCCAAAGGGGTGGTCAATGCCGGTGACGCCGGTATCGGTGCGGCGGGCGGCCTCTGGATCCCTGGCACTGTGATCGGGGGAGATAATATCACTGCCGGTGGTAAGTCCAACGTGCCCGCTCCCGACGCCGGCTCACTCGCCGGCACCCTGAGCGGTGTAAGCAACATCGGCGCCGACACCAGCAAAATCGCCGAAAAGGCCACCCAGGATCTCTCCGCGGCAGCCGCCAATCCGGTGAAAACCACCTTCCGGCCTTCGTTCCTGACGGTGGAAGTGATTGGCTTTGGGGATTGATAGTCGTTGAATGTAGGGTGCGCTGTGCGCGCCAGAGAAAACAGCCTGGGCGACATGGAGCGGAACTCAGGCTGCGCACCTCATTTGATTTGATCAAACGGTTTGCTATTAACAATTCTGCAACATTCGGCAGGTAAAGTACCCCCTTCTAAAGCAAGCGCATCACGTTCATGTGGGCGTGGGCGGCATATTCCTTCGATTAACCGGACTCACGAATAAAAATGTCATGAAATTGCAATCCAACAAAAAGATATCGCGCGTTTTTTTATTACTGGCGGGTTTGATGACGCTTGCTCCGGGTGTTTCTCATGCTTGGTGGAGTGACGATTGGTCGTTCCGCAAAAAAATCACCCTCAACACCACGGAAAGTGGCGTGAATATCAAGGAAAGCTTGGCGTCCGTGCCGGTCTTGGTGCGCCTGCACAGTGGCAATTTCGATTTTTTGAGTAGCAAGGAAGACGGGTCGGATCTACGCTTTGTCAGTGGCGATGACAAAACGCCGCTCAAATATCACATCGAAAAATTCGATGGATTGAATGAGCTTGCGGTGATCTGGGTGCAGGTGCCCACGTTGTCCGCGCAATCCAACGCCGATACCATCTGGTTGTATTACGGCAATGAAAAGGCGGCCACAGGCGATGATGCGAAAGGCACTTACGATGTTAATCAAGTTGCCGTCTATCATTTTGGCGGACAGGGCGCGCCCAAGGATCAGACCGCCTATGCCAACAACGCGGCGCAGTCTACTGCGAGCGAAGCCCCTGCATCATTGATCGGCGCGGGCGAAACATTCAATGGCGCAAGCACCGTCAACATCCCTGCATCACCTTCACTCGATTTTACCGCAGATAAGGGTTTCACGTTCTCCGCATGGATCAAGGCAGCCGCCGCGCAGCCGAACGCTGTGATATTTTCACAGCAGGAGGGAGCATCATCGCTGGTCATCGGTATGGATCAGGCCGGGGTGTATGCCCGCATGCCCGGCGCGGAAACAAAACGTGCCGCGCTGGCGCCGGGTGTATGGCATCACGTGGCGGTAACTGGCGGTAAACGCCTGGTTGTTTATGTTGATGGTGTTGAGGTAGCGGCAGTGGACGCTGTCCTGCCGCTACTGGGCGGGAACATCACGCTGGGTACCTCATTTACCGGTGAGATGGACGAGGTGCAGATATCAAACGTTGCCCGTTCAGCGGACTGGATTAAAGCAGCGGCGCAAGGGGAAGGTGTCGATGCGAAGTTGATCTCCTACGGCGCGGATGAACAAACTGAAGGCGGCAACACGTCTTATTTTAAGACAATCCTGCAATCCGTCACGCTCGATGGCTGGGTGGTGATTGCGATTTTGATGGTGATGGCCGTCATAAGCTGGATCGTGATGGTGAGCAAGGCGGTCGTCATCGGCAGAATGACCAGGGATAATAAAAAATTCATCATGTCATTCCAGAAAATCGCATCCGATCCAGGTGTGCTGGACAGGGATGATGATCAGGATGATCAAGCCAATAAAGAGACGCCGTTTGCCGCGGCATTGTTCGGGCGGCATGATCATTACCAAAGCTCACCGATATACCGCATCTACCATGTAGGCGTGCAGGAAATAAAACACCGCTTTGGCAACACTGACCCCAAGCTGGTAGGCAAGGCACTCTCGCCGCAGGCGATCGGTGCGATCCGCGCCAGCCTTGATGGGGCATTGGTCAGGGAAAATCAGAAGCTCTCCAGCCAGATGGTGTTGCTCACCATCGCCATCAGTGGCGGGCCATTCCTTGGGTTGCTCGGCACTGTGGTGGGGGTGATGATTACCTTTGCCGCGATTGCCGCCAGTGGCGATGTCAACGTCAATGCCATCGCGCCCGGTATTGCCGCGGCGCTGGTGGCTACCGTGGCGGGCCTGGCCGTGGCGATTCCAGCACTGTTTGGCTACAACTACCTGATCAGCAAAATCAAGAATATCACTGCGGATATGCATGTGTTCGTCGATGAGTTTGTTCATAAGCTGGCTGAGAATTACGGAAACTAGGGCTAAGGAATAAGACGATGCAAGTGCAGTCCGAAGATAAACCGTATGACGACATCAACGTCACACCCATGCTCGATTTGGCGTATGTGCTGCTGGTGATTTTTATCATCATGACGACCGCATCGGTGCAGGGTATCAAGGTCAATCTGCCCAAGGCCAGCGCCACACCCAGCCTGGCTAAACCGACCACCAAGGCGATTACGATCACAGACGCTGGGCAAATATTTCTCGACACTTACCCGGTGACAATGACGGAGCTGGAAACACAGTTGCGCAGCTATAAGGCAACCAATCCAAGCTTTCCCGTGATCATCAAGGGCGATTCCAAGGTTCAATATGAAAAGGTGATTGACGTACTGGATTTGATGGGCAAACTCGATATTACACAATTGGGTTTAGTTACACAGAAAATTGTCAAATAAGAGCGCTATGCCAGGCTCGCTTTTGTTGGGATGTAACTTGTGAGTGCCGACAAGAAGTTCCTGTTCCGCTGGGCGCCCAAATTGATGGCGGCGGCATTTATCCTGCTGTTTATTGTGGCGGCAATCTATTTTCTGAAAGACATTATTTTTGCTGATGATAGCCATAAAAAACAGGTGGTCCATGAGATCTCGTTGATAAAGCCACCGCCTCCGCCTCCAAAGCCAGAGGAAAAACCACCAGAACCAGAGGTGAAAAAAGAAGAGGTAAAAGTTCCTGAGCCGGAAACGCCCCCTCCGCCGGATCAGCCTGAGAATGCCAAGCAAGACGAACCACCGCCCGCCAATAATTTAGGGCTGGATGCCGATGGCCAGGCAGGTTCGGATTCCTTTGGTTTGGACGCCAACAAAGGTGGAAGAAGCATCATCGGCGGGGGTGGTGGTAACGGCGGTGGCGGAAATCGTTACGGCTGGTATGCGGGTATGGTAGAGAAGGGCATTCAGGATGTTTTGGATAACAATAAAGAACTCGCCAAAGATAACTATAAAGTTGTCATAAAAGTCTGGGTCAACAAGGACGGAAGTGTCGAGCGCTTCGATCTTGGCGGCTCTTCCGGAAATTCAGAGACAGATAAGGCGATAAGGACAGCGCTGAAAGAAATGACGCGGGTGAAAGAGCCGCCTCCTGATGGAATGCCGCAACCTGTAAAGCTGCGCATCACTTCGCGTTTGTTGTAAGCCGGCAGATATGCCGCATTACCCGTTGATTCTCATCCCTCCGGGGTGAGAATCGCGATGAAAAATTCACAGTTGAGAAGAACCTGGAAATGGCAATTAAAAAATTGGGTGTTACCGTCTTATCTCTCGCATTGTTTAATCCATCCGCGTGGGCCGGAGAAAAGGAAGATCTTGAAAAACTACGCGGAACTACCAAAGGATTGATTCAACTCCTGGTGGAACAGGGCGCGATTACCAAGGAAAAGTCCGGGGAGTTGATGAGCGAGATTGAGAAGTCTCCCGCTGAAACGGAAACACCGGAAGAAGAAGTAGATAAAAAAACCGTGCGTGTGCCTTACGTGCCTGAAACGGTCAAGCAGGAAATGACTGAACAGATCAGGAAGGATGTGCTGGCACAGGCCAAGCGGGAGCAGTGGGGCAAGCCCGGCGCAATCCCTGATTGGGCGCAGAAAATAAAGTGGGAAGGCGATCTTCGTCTGCGCTCACAGGGCGATATGTTCCAGAGCGATAACGCTACCTTCTTCTATAAAAACTATCTGGAGATTAATCGGGTTGGTGGCGATGCAAATACCAACAATCCCTACCTTAATACCACCGAAGATCGGCAACGCTTCCGTTTACGGGCAAGGCTGAGCATGCTCGCCGAAGTCACGCAAGGCGTCACGGCCGCATTCCGTCTGGCCACTGGTAGCGCCAATGATCCTGTTTCGACCAACCAGACGCTGGGCAACATGGGCAACCGTTTTAATTTTATGCTTGATCAGGCCTATGTCAAGCTGGAACCCTATCAATGGTTGACGGTGGCGGGAGGCAAGATACCCAACCCCTGGTTTGGCACAGACCTGGTGTGGGACGAAGATCTTAACTTCGATGGCGCCGCTGTGCAATTCAAGCCTCGCATCGGCAACGAACTGGTTTGGTTCTCGACGCTGGGTGCTTTTCCGCTGCAGGAAATTGAGTTGTCGAAAAAGGACAAATGGTTATACGGTGCGCAGACCGGAGTCGATTGGAATCGAAGCCAGTTCAGAGCAAGATTTGGCGTGGCTTATTATGATTACCAAAATATCACCGGGCAGATAAACACTGCGCCCGGCAGCCATCTACTGGATTTTACCGCGCCACAGTTTGTCCAGAAAGGCAATACCATGTTCGATATTTCACAAACCCAAAATCAAAACTTGTACGCCCTGGCATCTGAATATAAGGAACTAAATATAACCGCCAACCTCGATATATACACATTTTCCCCGGTACACGTCACGCTGACGGGTGATTATGTCAAGAATGTGGGGTTTAAAAAAGAAGACATAGTGCGGCGCACAGGGAGGGATGTCGGCCAGCAGAATCAGGCGTATATGGGCAGGGTCGCTGTCGGCATGCCGAGGATCAAACATCGCCACGATTGGCAGGTATTCGGTGGTTATAAACACCTGGAAAGCGACGCCGTATTGGATGCCTTCACCGACTCCGATTTCCATCTGGGTGGTACCAATGCCAAAGGCTGGATAGCGGGCGGTAGCTATGGTGTTGCCACCGATACCTGGCTGACCCTGCGCTGGTTGAGCGCGGATCAGATAGTTGGCCCGCCGCTTGCCATCGACGTTATGCAACTTGATTTGAACGTGAGATTTTGATCCGTGTATTTTTTAACGCAACGAAATACAGCCGGGGCCAGGCAAGAGATGAACGCCATGATCCGTAATAGAGCATTGCTTCTGATCGTAATATTCAGTCTTGGGTTGGCCGGAAATGCCATCGCTGATTCTGGTGATAAAAAGGAACGCGAGGCGCTAAGAAAAATGCGCCTCATGATGCAGACGTTTGAACAGGAAAAATCGGCCCTGCAGCAGGAAAACAACAGCCTGAATGAGAAAGTGAAGGCGCTGGGCAGTCAGGTCGGTGATATCAAAAGCGCTTCCACAAGCCAGATCAGGAAAAAGGACGCTCGCTTGGGCGAGGCTGAAAAAGAGCTGGTTACTGTCAGACAGGAAAACTTATCTCTGGTAGCCAAGCTGCAAGGCGCCCAGCAGAGCCTGGAAGAATTGACGCTGAAGCACAAGGAGGTTGTTCAGGCCGCGCAAATCAGTCTTCAATACGGCGTCAAGCAAGGCGAGGAGTCTAACAATAAGATAAAAGAGGCTGAAGCCAAAATCGCTCAGCAGTCTCAAGCGATTGATATGTGCGAGAAGAAGAACCTGGTGCTTTATGAGCTGAATGTGGAGATCCTGGATAAATACAAGAGCAAGGGTGTTTGGGGGGCATTTATTCAGACCGAGCCCTTTACGCAAATAAAACGCGTTGAAATTGAGAATACACTACAAGAATATAAGGACAAGCTTGATAGCCAGAAAATGGAAAAATCTGGCCTCGGCAAGGGAGGATACTAAACATTGGGAGCAAGGTTTTTCTAGCGGTCTTCTCTCGGACAAGTCGCGCCCTTTTATTTCCCTTCGCTTTTGGCTGATACCCCATCAATTATTCAGCCGCTTCACGTAATCAGATTGTCATATTGCCAGACTATTATTGCCCTCAGGTTACATAGCTTTTAACACCAGCGCATCCTTAATAACCGGCACTGCATTCTACGGAGATTAAATTGAGAAAAATATTGTGCCTCATGGCGTGCGCCATTCTTGCTGCGTGCTCGGTAAATCCGCCAGCACATACCGGCAATGAAGAAATTCTCAATAAACTTGTGGAGATGAGCAAGCAGATCACTACGCTAAGTGATGATGTCGGCGTGATCAAAAAGGCGTTGGCCGTTGCGATTGGCGGCGCGCCTGAGCAGCCGAAACCACCCGTTATTACAACGATTGAACTCGATGACGCCTCCCCTGTGCGGGGTGATGGAAATGCCATCGTGGCAATCGTTGAGTTTTCGGATTACCAGTGCCCATTTTGTGGCCGGTTCCATGCGCAGGTTCTTCCAGAATTGAAGAAAGAATATATAGATGCCGGTAAAGTCCGGCATATTTTTCGTGATTTTCCGCTGGATTTTCACCCTCAAGCAAAGGGTGCGGCTATTGCTGCAAATTGTGCCGGTGAGCAGAAGGCTTATTGGGAGATGCACGATAGTTTGTTTGCAAATCAGAAACGCCTTGGCGCCGCTTTTTACGAAGAGCGCGCTAAAAAGATGAACCTTAATCTGGCCTCTTTTCAGGCTTGCCTGAAAGATGCAAAGCAGGCGGAAAAAATAGAGAAGGACCTGTCTTATGGGCAAAGCCTTGGGATAGACGGGACCCCCAGCTTTTTCATTGGACGCATTGAAGGCAAGAAGCTCGTGGATGTTAAGCAGATAGTGGGTGCGCAGCCCCCGGCAGTGTTTTCCCAAGCAATTGAAGCTGCTTTGGGGAGCGCGCCTAAAAATTGATGGTTACTTTACTTGCGAGATGAGACTCCAGAGTAAGTGATATTTGATTTGTATGCCCATTTACCAGTATAGCGCCTTGACAGAAAACGGCGTTTTAGCCGCAGGCGAGGGGGTTGCCACCTCAAGCGAGGCTTTACGCCAGGAATTGGTGGGCAAGGGTCTGCTTGTACAATACATCCGTCAAAAGAATTCTGGCTTGGGCTTGCGCAGAAAGCGCATCAAGGCGGAGGAGTTTTTGCTATTCAATCAGGAATTCGTGGCACTTATACGGGCGGGCTTGACAATACCCGATGCCTTGAAGATAGCGGCAGACCGTCCTGATAGCCCGATGTTGGCCAGTCTCCTGCGGCATGTGGATGAAGAGGTGCATGGCGGTGCGCTACTTTCCGAAGCCTGTTCCAGGCATCCCGAGGTGTTCGACGGTCTTTACGTCTCTGCGATAAAAACCGGCGAAAAGACGGGCGTGCTGGCGGCAGTTCTGGAGAAATATCAAGCACATCTCAAGCGCCGGGTTGGTCTGCAGAAAACCATTTCACATGCAATGACCTACCCTGTGTTTTTGTTGCTGGTGTTAGGTACGGTGCTGGGTGTGTTGTTTTTGTTTGTCATGCCGCGTTTTGTGGCGATGTATAGCGATTTTGGCGCTGAACTGCCGCTGCCCACACAAATTCTCGTTACATTGGTAAATAAGTTGCCTTTTTATTTGCCGGTAGTGTTATTGCTGGGCACGCTCGGATGGTTCGCCATCCAAGCATGGGTTAAGACCGAGGCAGGGCGTCTGAGGGCGGATCATTTGAAGGGGCGCCTGCCGATGCTGGGGAAGATCTATCAGGATATTGCCATCGTACAATTGGTGCGGACGCTCGCCACCCTGCTCTCCGGCGGTACGCCCTTGGTCGAGGCCATGCACATCACGCAGGATTCACTTACCAATCGCGCCAAGGCATGTGCGTTGGCACAGGCCGAAAACCTAGTGATAGGAGGTCAAAGCCTGGCGTCTGCCATGCGCAGCACGCAACTCATGCCGGGAACGGCGATAAAGATGATTGAAGTGGGTGAGGCTTCGGGTGGGCTTGATGCCATGTTGGAGGAGATCGCCCAGTTCTATGAGGAAATACTAACTAATAAACTTGCACGCATGACAGCATTGATCGAGCCAATATTAATGTTGATCATGGGCATCATAATTGGTGGAACGATCATCGTGATGTATTTGCCGATTTTTCAGATTGCGGACATCGTCAAATGAGACATCCCTTCAGTTATCAGAAGTTGGGTGACATCCTGCTGGACAAGCAGTATGTCAGCCAGCATCAGATTGATGCTGTGTTGGCCGTCAAAAAGGTCCGGCTCGGCGAGGCGTTGCTTGATGAAGGCCGTATTACACCGGCACAATTGGCCGAAGCTCTGGCCGAACAGTGTGGTTTGCCCTATGTTGATTTGGAGGGATTTATCATTTCTCCAGAGTTGTATAGCTTGATATCCGCAGCACACGCCTATCAGCATGGGGTTGTTCCCTACCAGAGAGATGGAGAGGAGTTGATCGTTGTTGTTTCTCCCCCCTGCGATATTACTTTGGCAGACCATCTGGAACGTTTGAGTGGTTTGCAGGTGCGCTTATACGCCAGCAGTCCACAAGCGATTGCAGCGGTGTTGAAGCGCAGCGAGGGTAATTCCGAGGTGTTGAAGGGCGTCTCCGAGGATTTCAAGCTTGCCATCGTCAAGGAGAATGACGATGGCAGGGAGCAATACGTATCATTGGATGCGGCCAATGATGATGCTGCAAGTCCGGTCATAAAGCTCATTAACAGCATGCTGTCGGCGGCCATTCAAAAGCGCGTCAGTGACGTGCATATAGAGACCTACGAAAAGGGTATCTCGGTTAATTATCGTATCGACGGTGTTTTATACCCCGCGACCGATACGCTCGACCGGCGTCATCAGAGCGCGTTGGTGTCGCGCCTCAAAGTGATGGCGGAGTTGGACATCGCCGAAAAAAGGGTGCCGCAGGATGGACGCTTCAAGTTGCGCTTTGGTTCGCGCGACATAGATTTCAGGGTATCCATCCTGCCCAGTGTATTCGGCGAGGATGTGGTGATCCGGATTTTGGACAAATCATCCATCACCGATGGAATGAAGAGTTTACGGCTTGAAAGCCTGGGGATGGCACCGGAAATCCTGAAGAAATTTCGCAAGAGTATCCATGAACCCTATGGCATGGTGCTAATTACTGGCCCCACCGGCAGTGGAAAAACGACCACGCTGTATGCGGCGCTCAGCGAATTGAACACCGGTGATGAGAAGATCATTACTATCGAAGATCCGGTCGAGTATCAATTGCACGGCATCGTGCAGATCGCGGTAAATGAGAAGAAAAATCTTACCTTTGCCAAAGGGCTACGCTCCATCCTGCGACATGATCCCGACAAGATCATGGTAGGTGAAATACGCGATGGAGAAACAGCGCAGATTGCCGTGCAATCGGCCCTGACGGGACACCTGGTGTTTACAACGGTGCATGCAAATAGCGCCTTCGATGTTCTCGGGCGCTTCAGCCACATGGGAGTGGATACGTATAACTTCGTATCGGCGCTCAACTGTGTAATGGCGCAACGCCTGGTGCGAATCATTTGCCCGAAATGCAAGCGTCACACCACGGTTGATGATGGCCTTCTGGAGTTGTCTGGGCTCGATCCTGCGCAATATCAAAATCAGGTATGGTACGAAGGAGTCGGCTGCGATTACTGCCACGGTACGGGTTATCGCGGCCGCGCCGCTGTTACCGAGTTCCTCGCTTTGTCGCCATCCATCCGCCAGATGATCATAGAGCGACGCCCGATCAATGAGATGCAGGCGGCGGCGGTGCAGAATGGCATGGTCACATTACGTCAATCCGCGTTGGCGTTAGTGTTTTCAGGTCAAGCGACGTTGAAAGAGATTAATCGTGTCACTTTCGTTGAATAATCTTTTTGACAGAATTACGCCACGCTCTAAAACCGTGTTTGGGATCGGCATCGGCAGGGATCGTCTTTCAGTCGCACATGTTGTCACCACAAAACAGGCACGCTATATCAAACGGATCAAGCAGATAAATCTGCCCTTCACGCTATTCAGTGGCGCCCCTACGCCCGAGATAGGCGATGCGCTTTCATCCGTGCTGGACGAGTTATGTTGTGAAGTCAAGAGGTCGCATATCCCCATCCAGATTGCATTGCCTGACCCGGCAGTGAGCTTGCGAGTATTCGATCTGGATGCCATTCCTAAAACCAGCAAAGAGCAGCTGGCGCTTGCACACTGGCGGTTCAGCAAGGAATTGCATTTGGGGGGACGCGCCATTGAATGCAGTTGCCAGCCTATCGGCGTGGATAACGGCAAATATCTCTTACTGGCGATGGCTGTTGATCGGGATTGGTTGCTGTGCCTGAAGGAGGCATGCCGGACCGCGGGCGTGATTAGTACAGTCATCGACATGGCGGCATGTTACCGCTTTAACCGGTTTTATGGCCGATTCTCCTGCGATGGCGCCGATATGGTTGTTATTTCTTTGGATGACGATGCCTGGACAGTGTCCATTTCGGATGAGCAGGGTCGATTACGTTTTGTCCGCTCGCGTTGGCGTGAAACCATGCCGGAACGGGCGAAAGAATATCAGGAAATCGCCGCCGAGTCAGAAAGGTTGGTTCGCATATATACGCATTCCGCCCCTGGACGGAGCATAAAAAACATACACACGATAGGTAATGCCCAGGATATCTCTGGCGTTGCGGATTTGTTGGATAAACGCATGGTAGGGAAATGTATCAGGGTGGCCGGAGGAGTCGAATTCATGTCTACGCAAGGCATGTCCGGAAATACCGTGGACAGCATGGTATCAACCCTGTCGGCGACGATATTGCGATGAGAATTAAAACCAATTTTTCGACGTCATCCGCTGCCACGGCACCACGGATAATGGTGGTTTTATGGGTGACCGCGTTGCTGGCTATGTTGTTAGCCACTTGGATGGCTATGCAAACATCCCAGATGAAGCAGGCGAAGATCGATTTGGAGCATGAATTATCCGAACTCAAAAACAGGCACGTCGCTGGTATGCCAAAAGAATTTCCCAGCCAGAAAGAGCTTGCTACGTTGAAAAATCGTATATCCGCTGTTTCATCCATATCAAGTGGTGGGGAAAGTTCGCTATCCGCATTCCTGAGAAAAATAGAGCTGTTGCTCCCTGATGAAGCCTATCTTGTGACTCTTCATTACAAGGGAGATACCAGTGAGGCTCAGATTACGGCTGAGGCCAGCAGTGCAAAAATACTCACTGTTTTTTTGCGCGATCTTGAAAAAGAAAAAAGCTTCAATGAAGTTTTTCTGACAAAACAGTCGCAGCGTACATTGAACGATAAACAGATTGTTCAGTTCGACCTGCGGATAAAGGAACGTCTTTCATGAAGGCGGCGCATCCTTTTTCGGAAAACATAGTGTATTCGCTACGCCATCCCCTGATCAAGGCGGGGATGGTGGCTGGCGGGTGCGCCATAATCCTGGCCATTGTAGTCTGTTTTGGATATTGGATGCCTGTACGCAAGGATATCAACAGCTTCTCTGAATCGGTTAATCTCGAACGTAAGCGGATTATTGATGATACGCGCTCTGTTCAAATCTATAGCGCATATTTGAGCGCTATTAAACAACTTTCGGCCATTGATAAAAAAATAAATAGCCCTGCCGGCCATGCTGATCTTGTAAATAACATTGATAGTATTGCAATACGCAGAAAAATATCGATTATTTCTGAATCCTACGATGAGGGTAAAGAAAGGAATGGGTACACGCCGCTGTATATGGAGTTGGCATTACAGGGAGACTATCAGGGTCTGAATGAATTTCTTGTTGATATTCGTAGCCTGCCAACCTGGACTGTTGTTGGCGAGGGCTCGATAAGCCGCCTGGCAGGGCAGCAGGATTTGGTTAAGGCGCAATTGCGCTTAATAACTTATCACAAGACGGGAAGATGAAAGATTACAAGGAAATTGCCATCAGGCATCGCAATGCAATACTGCTGGTGCTGGCTTTTGTTTTGATGGCAGCCAACATATTAAATTGGGGGGCGTGGGGTCAGGTCAATTCTCGGGAGGCACACGGAATAGGGTCGACGGCAGGCGAATTCCAGGTTTCTGATTTTAAGATAAGAGATCTTAATGCGCCTGTGGAGCAGGCTAATGTGGTTGGACGTGACTTGTTCTATCCAGTTTTTGAAGAATATTCAGAACCTGTAAAAGAGACAACACCCATTGCGACGGATTATAACAATAAACCAATAGCTAATGATGAGACACCTGCCGCCGTACCGCAAAAATCTCCTGAGCAACTTGAAGAGGAGATGGCGCGCGCCGACGCCGCAAATTTTAAATATCTTGGTTCTATTTGGCACGGAGGACAAGGGCAGGCACTTTTGATGAACATGGAGAAACGATATTTTGTATTTTCTGGAGACAAGGCCGGCAGTCGCTTTGTTGTTGAAAGGATAACGAACGACGCGGTATCCCTAAAAGATCCTGTCACAAATGTGACGGCTCAAATACTAATATCGGGAGGGTCCGCGTTAAATGCGGCTCAAGAAACAAGTGATATTGAAAGATAGCGTCTAATGAATCCTATAAAAAAAATAACATGTTATTCAATGGTGGTAGTGTTGTTCCTGTTTGTTGCGGCTTGTGCCGGACCGATTCGAAAGGCGGAGAAATATGAAGATAAGCAGGAATGGATAAACGCCGTCATTGAATTCCGGAAGGCCTATAGCGATGACCCAAGGAATGTGGAGTATAAGTCACGTCTGAAGCATGCGGAATTCAAGGCGGCTGATTATTATTATCATCAAGGAATTCTTCTTTTGGAGAAGGAAAAGATTGATGAATCCATTATTCAATTCCAGCAGGGTTTGACGGCAATGCCGGGTGATGAGAGGCTAATGCAGGCGATAAACAAGGCGCTTTCGAAAAGAGAGGCCAACAATCTTTATCAGGAAGGAGTTCTGATAGAAGGCGCGGGAAATGCCGACGAGGCGAAACGCATCTTCCAGAAGGCCGTAAATATCTATCCTGATCACAAGGCAGCATCAGAGGCCATTGCCAATATTGAAAATAAAAAAAATAAGGAGTTTGATACCGAGAAATTCTCTTTGACTTCAATATCTCCCATCTCGCTTAATTTCCGTCAAGCCGATATGCGCTCTGTTTTTGAGTTCGTTGCCAAATCTTTTGGCATAAATATTATATTTGATGAGGGCGTCAAAGCTATATCTCCTGTCACAGTGTTTGCCAAGGATGTGTCTTTCGAGCAATCTTTGGCACTGATTAATGTGGCAACCAAAACTTTTTATAAAAAAATAAGTAAAAATACCATCATTGTTGTGCCGGACTCGAAGGAGAAGCGTGGCCAATATGAAGATCATGTGATGCGAACCTTTTATTTGAATACTATCCGGGCTAAGGAGGTGGTGGATATCCTGAGAGGTGTAATGACCATCAAGAAAATAATCGTCAATGAACAGTTAAACACTCTGGTTGTCCGTGATACCGAGGAGGTTATCAGGCAGGTAGCAAAAATTATTGATGTCAACGACAGAAAGCCCGCTGAAATAGTTCTGGAAGTAGAGATTTTGGAGATGAATCGCACCAAGGCCGAGCGTCTGGGTCTTGACCTTGGGTCGTATCAAATCAGCGCCACGGTTCCGTCAGCCATTGCCCTTAGTGGGTCCATTAGTGGCGCTATTGAGACGGCCTCATTACTTACGCTTCCTTCTGCGACCTTCAGGTTTTTTAAGCAGGATGTAGATGCCAGGACGCTTGCCAATCCCAAGATAAGGGTTGTGAACGGAAAATCCGCAAAAATCCATATTGGCGACCGTGTACCGTTGCGTGTTTCCACTATCATCAATACGACGGGGCAGGTGAACACTACCTATGACTACAAAGACATTGGTATAAAGCTTAGCGTTGAACCAACCATAAACCTGGATAACTCATCATCAGTAAAGCTTGGCTTGGAGGTGAGCTCCCTGGGGGCTAATCTGGGATCAGCGACAGAGCCGGCATTCCTTATTGGTAGCCGGAATGCTGAAACCTTTATGCTGTTGCGTGATGGTGAAACAGCGATTCTGGGCGGTCTTATTCGTGACGAGGATCGCAAAACGATAGTAAGGGTTCCATTGCTGGGAGACATTCCCGTAGCAGGCTCTCTATTTAGTTCTTACGATACCTCAAAAGGCCGCACAGACGTTTTGCTGACTATCACCCCGCGTGTTGTGCGAGGCTGGGATCTGCCCGCTAAGGACGCTCGCCAGTTTTATTCTGGAACGGAAGATAAATATCTTGATCAAGCACCTTTTCAGAGCCTGGTCTCTCCAGTAACGGCTGAGGTAAAGGATAGCGCAGTGATACAGGAGTCATCGCAGGCGCCGGTGAGCGAAAACCAGGCGACACCTTCATTGTCAGGCCAGTCGATCGCGCCAAGTGGCGTGGGTAATGTTATCCAAGTCCCCATCCTCGGTTTTTCTGCGCCCGCTTATACGGCCACTAATCAAAACGAGGTGGAAGTTCAGCTTCTTTTTGACAATCTTTCTAAAAATAGGGAGATTGCCACGGAAATACACTTCAACCCAAAGGTATTGGAATTTGTCGGAGGTGATGCGGGTGAGCTCAGTGTCGGGTTTTTTCAGGCAGATAAAAATGAGACAGGAGATGCTGTACGTCTAAGTGCAGGCTTTGCAAATGACGCTGTTTCTACTATGGAGAAAGGTATTCTGGCTACCCTCCGGTTCCGTGCGTTGAAGCCAGGTGTTTCCGCTCTGACATACGGTGTCTCATCGGTAAAAAATGCAGCGGGTGACATCATTAGCCCACAGTCAAATATCTCTCGTGCCATTGTACGGTAAGAAACACCATGTCCGGGGAATCACCTTCGTCGAGTTGCTGGTGACGCTAGTGATTCTTTCGATTCTCGCGGCAGTTGCTTTGCCTTATGCTGAAATTACAGTACGCCGCAACAAGGAGATAGAGTTGCGTCAGGCGCTGCGTGATATGCGTGGCGCCATCGACCGTTTTCATCTTGATTGGGAAACCGCAAAAATATCTAAACTGAATAACGCCGTTAGCGAAGACGGTTACCCGAAAACTTTGCAGGTATTGGTTGAAGGCGTGGGTGCTGATCAGGCCAAGGGTGGGAAGGTTAAATACTTGCGCCGTATTCCTGTCGATCCCTTTACAGACTCAAATAAGCCATCACACGAGCAATGGGCGCTACGTGGCTATCAGGACGTACCTGATTCAAGTTCGTGGGGCGGGGCGGATGTTTACGATGTGCGGTCAACGAGCCGTCGCAAGGCGATTGACGGCAGTTTCTACAAGGATTGGTGACATGCCCTGCGGTATTGTCCACAAAGAGCAAGGCTTTACCTTGGTGGAGCTGATGGTGGTGCTGGTTTTGATTGTCACTCTTGCCAGTCTTGCCGCACCCTTGGTAACCAACTCAATACAGCGTGGTCGTGAGGCTGTGCTCAAGGAAGATTTGCTGGTGATGCGCAAGGCGATTGATGATTACTATTCGGATACGGGAAATTATCCGGAAGATATCAAGCAACTGATGGAAAAGCGCTATCTGAGGAAAATCCCTGTTGACCCTCTCACCGAGCGCAGTGATACGTGGCGTGAGGTTCGTGATGATGCGGGGATTATAGATATAAAAAGCGGAGCGGATGGAAAAGCCGCCAATGATGAGTCCTACAGTGAATGGTAGCTTTTTTATTTTAATTTGGTTTGATGTGAGGGGCTGATCTATGAAAAAGAGTATGAGATGGTCTTCCGGCTTTACCATGATGGAATTGCTGATTGTGCTGGTTATTATCGGATTATTGGCTGCTTTGGTTGGCCCTGCGTTGTTCCAGCGCATCAATCCGGCAAAACAATCGGCGGCGCGCAGCCAGATTGAAAATTTCATGACAGCTCTTGACACCTATTTTGTCGATAATGGGCACTTCCCAACGACGCAACAGGGCTTTTTGGCGTTGCGTGTGAAACCGGAAGGCGATGAAAAGTGGGCGGGGCCTTATCTCAAAAAAGATGTGCCAAATGATCCATGGGGGAATCCATACCAATACCGTGCTCCTGGCCATAATGGCGGCTACGATATTTTATCTTTGGGTGCGGATGGAAAAGAGGGCGGTGAAAATGAAAACAAGGATATCAATAGCTGGGAGATCGACAAGAAATAGCCAGGATGGATTTACCTATATCATGGTGCTGGTCGCAGTTGTAATAACCGGCCTGATGGAAGGTGTTGCAGCAACCATCACATCGCGAGTTACGCAGGCCGAGAGGGAGAAGGAATTGCTTTTCCGTGGCCTGGCATATCAGAATGCGATAAAAAGCTATTATCAGGCCGGCAAACAACTTAATACGTTCACCTTTCCACGCTCGCTAAACGATTTACTGAAAGACCCTCGTTTTCCTAGTAGGCGTCACATTCGTGCGCTGTATGTGGACCCGATGGGGAAAGGTGATCATGAGTGGAGTGTAATCCGCGCAATTGATGGCGGCATCACCGGCGTTGCCAGCGCGAGCAAACAGAAATCGTTAAAGACCGCCAACTTTCCCGCCGGTTTGGAGTCTCTGGCGGGCAAGAAGTCCTATGCGGAATGGGTTTTTATGTATAACGCTCCCGCAGCAATTCAAGTTCCGCTTCCAGCCAGGCCAATGCCTGTGCAGCGAAATAGATAATGATTAGCGCCATCAGTAATAGATATCGGGTTGGGGGTGAGATAGCACGTAACTTCAGCCAAAATGGGTTAGCGTTTTTTGCGTAAGCCACTAATTTCGTGGCACTGGGCGCCACAGAAATTTTACTTATTTTTCAATGTCCGTGATGCAATCCTTCCTTGTGGCCCATGACATTCCTCACGAAGGTATCGTTTTCCTTGTCTCCAAGATCGGCATAAGCAAGGTGCTGATAGGACTGCATCCGCGCCTCGGAGGTCATGGTACAGGGGGCTGACGCCAGTGGG